>JAFGID010000089.1 GCA_016929735.1 Ignavibacteriales bacterium
TATGTCTTCTTCACTCCGCAAGATGGAATGAAAGTAATTGTTACAGGAAAGGTAACTGTCTATACTCCAAGAGGTAACTATCAAATAGAAGCTCAATCAATGAAACCCGCAGGCGAGGGAGAATTACAAGCTGCGTTTGAAAGACTGAAAAGAAGACTTGCTCACGAGGGATTATTCGACGAAGAGCACAAGAAACCGATACCAAAATTTTCAAATAAAATAGGAATTGTTACTGCGATTGATGGAGCTGCATTTAAGGATATGGTTAGTGTTGCACAAAGGAGATTTCCTTTGGTTGAATTGGCGATAATTTCAACAAAGGTTCAGGGTGAAGGTGCTGCTGAGCAAATTGCAGGAAATATCCAAGTATTAAACAAAAGAGATGATATTGATTTGATTATAGTTGGTAGAGGAGGGGGTTCTATTGAAGATCTTTGGGCATTTAATGAGGAAGTAGTGGCTCGTGCAATTTTTAAATCTAAAATTCCAATTATAAGTGCTGTCGGACATGAGATTGATTTTACTATTTCAGATTTTGTCGCAGATCTTAGGGCACCTACTCCTACAGCTGCTATGGAACTTGCAACTCCAGATAAGGAGGAGATTTTCAATTATTTGGAAACTTTTTATTTTAACACAACAGAATTATTGATTAATGTTATTAATGAAACAAGAAATGAAATTCATCAAATTTTGACTTCTTATGCTTTCAAAATGCCGGAATCTTTTATATCAACAAAAACTCAAATGGCAGATAATATTTTTTATAAAATCGAACAAAATTATTTCAATTATTTTAATGAAAAAAAAAATAAAACTGATTTGTTATTTGCTCATCTCAACGCACATGATACAGATAAAATTTTGAAAAAAGGTTTTACAATAATTCATCAATTTGATAAAATTGTAGAAAGAGCAAAATCATTTGAAGAAAATAAGAATTTTACTATACAATTTTATGATAAAGAAATTAAGGTAGGAAAAAATGACTAAGAAAAAAAATATTTCTTTTGAAGAACTTTTCGAAAAATTAGAAGAAATTACAAATAAGTTAGAACAAGGTGATGTGGGACTTGAAGAATCTTTAAATTTATATGAAGAAGGTATAAAAATATCAAAAGAATGTTACCAAATTCTGAGTAAAGCAAAGTTAAAAATTACAGAATTAAAGAAAGAGTTTGAAGAACAAATAGAAAAAGACTTCGAGGAGTAAAGCAGTTATTATGGGAACTGGCAAAGAATATAAACTATTGTATGATATAAACGACCCACACGATTTGCGTTCACTTGAACTTCCAAACTTGAAAATTTATTGTAATGAATTACGGGAATATCTAATTGATGTTGTTTCACAAACTGGCGGACATTTTGGAAGCGGTCTCGGAACAGTTGAATTGACAGTTGCTTTACACAAGGTTTTTAATACACCAGAGGATAAGATAATTTGGGATGTCGGGCATCAGGCGTATCCACATAAAATTATTACTGGTAGAAGGGAGCAATTAAAAACCATCAGGCAACTGGGTGGTATTAGTGGGTTCTTAAAAAGAAACGAAAGTGAGTATGACGTATTTGGTGCCGGACATGCTTCAACTTCTATTTCAGCCGCTCTTGGTGTTGCCGAAGGATTTAAATTGAAGAATATTAATAACAAAGTTGTTGCTGTAATTGGCGATGGTTCGATGACTGGAGGAATGGTCTATGAAGCGATGAATAATTGCGGTGTTCTTAAAAGCAATGTGATTGTTGTTCTCAATGATAACGAAATGTCAATTTCAAAGAATGTTTGGCAATTTTCAAAATATTTTACCGAAATGATTTCTCAACCTGAATATAATAAAATTAAATCTGCAATTTGGAAATTCACAGGCAAGTTCGAAAATATTGGTGATAGAATAAGGAGGATGGCTGCACGCCTTGAGTCGGGTATAAAATCAATCATCACGCCGGGAATGATGTTTGAAGCATTAGGGTTTAGATACTTTGGTCCATTTAATGGGCATTATATCGGTAAATTAGTAAAAATATTCAATTATGTTAAAAATCTGAATGGTCCAATTTTAGTTCATGTTTTTACTCAAAAAGGAAAGGGATATACACCTGCTGAAGAGGATTCTCAAAAACTGCATGGTATCACTCCATTTGATAAAATTACAGGCAAGATTTACACTGAACCCCAACAAAAAGAATCATACACTTCTTTCTTCGGAAAAACGCTTGTACGAATTGCAAAAGAAAACATAAACGTTACAGCAATTACAGCTGCAATGGCAGAAGGAACGGGGCTAAATTATTTTCAAAAGGAAATACCAGAAAGATTTTATGATGTTGGAATTGCAGAACAACACGCAGTTACTTTTTCAGGCGGGTTAGCAACAGAAGGGATGATACCTGTGGTTACAATTTATTCTACTTTCCTTCAGAGAGCGTTCGACCAGATAATCCACGATATCTGTCTACAGAATTTACATATTGTTTTTGCAATTGACAGAGGTGGATTAGTTGGTGCAGATGGTCCCACACATCATGGGACATTTGATTTGTCATATTTGCGATTAATCCCCAATATAGTAATAATGCTACCGAAAGACGAGAACGAGTTAAAGGATATGTTATATACGGCAATTAATCATTATGATGGACCAATAGCAATAAGATATCCTCGTGCATCTGTTGTTGGTGTGGAATTAAGTGAGGAATTCAATAAGATTGAACTAGGTAAAGCCGAAATAATATCGGAAGGTTCGGATGTTGCATTATTAGCGGTCGGAACGATGGTCAATTATTCGCAAAAAACAAAAGATATTTTATTGAAAAAGAATATCAATTGTGAACTAGTTAATATGCGTTTTGCTAAGCCACTTGATTTTGGAATACTTGATTATATAGCAGCTAAATTTGATAAGATAATTACCCTTGAGGAAAATTCAGTCGTGGGTGGTTTCGGTGCAGGGGTTCTTGAATATTTTAGCGAAAAGGGCTTTACCAAAAATGTTTTACGAATCGGTCTCCCCGATGAATTCATCGGACACGGAACGATTAAAGAACTACATAAAATTTTGAAAATTGATGTTGATGGAATTGTTGGGAGGGTAGAAGATTATTTGAAAATCAAATAATTATAAAACTAAACAAACATCTCACTTCTTAAACTTGGATAACAAGAATATTCCAAAGGAAAAGTTTTTCCATTGAGATATAATTTGTATCCTCTGTAAGCAATCATAGCTGCATTGTCCGAGCATAACTTAAAGTCAGGAATAACTATTTGCTTTTCATAATTCTTTGCAATTTCCTTCAAATTCTCGCGCAGATTTAAATTGGATGCAACCCCACCAACAAGTGATAATGCTCTTATATTATGTTCTTTAAGTGCAAGTCGAACTTTTTCTATTAGTGCAGAAACTATGCTTTTTTGAACGGAAGCTGCTATATCAGACAGATCAGAATTCGATATCAATTTAATGTCAGAATAATTTTTAGTTAAAAATCTATACACCGCTGTCTTTAGTCCGCTAAATGAAAAATCATATTTATTTTTTAATCGAGCAATTGGGAATTTAAATCTATCGGGATTACCTTTTGCGGCATACTCTTGTATTTTTGGCCCACCGGGATATCCCAATCCAAGCATTTTTGCAATTTTATCGAATGCTTCGCCTGCTGCATCGTCTTTTGTTGAACCGAGTTTAATTATCTCTAAATCACTTTTAACAATCAAAAGTAAAGTATGCCCACCAGATACAACCAACGATAAAAAAGGGAATTGGGGCTTTTCTTCGTTTAAAAAACCTGAAAAAATATGTCCCTCGATATGGTCAACGGGTATGAAAGGTATTTGTCGTGAATACGCTAACGCCTTTCCGAAGTTGTAACCAACCATAACTGCACCAATCAATCCCGGACCTGCGGTAGCACAAACTAAATTTATATCCTCTAATTTTAATTTCGATTTTTTTAATGTATCACGTACTAATTGAGTAATTATTTGTATATGAGCACGGCTGGATAATTCGGGTACAACACCCCCATATTCGATATGAAAATCTTGTGACGAAATTAAATTTGCTTTTATTTGAGATTCTGTTATGATTGCAACAGAGGTCTCGTCGCAAGAACTTTCTATTCCAAGTACAATCATCGTCCGAAAGTAAAAATACTTTTTGTTATATGCCAAGCCATAACGGGATTTTCCTGTAATCTTCTAATAGAATATGCATACCAATGTTCTCCGAAAGGGACATAAATTCTGATTTTAAATCCATCATCATTTATTTTATCGCGTAATCTCTCCTTTACACCATAAAGCATTTGAAATTCAAATTTATCCTTGGATATATTTTTTTCTTTTATCATTTGATAAGATTTATCAATAAGATATTTATCGTGAGTAGCAATTCCAACATAATTACCATCATCAAGCATTAGCTCTAACGCTCCTAAAAATTTATCTCTAACTTCCTGCTTCTTTTTGAAAGCAATTTCTTCTGGCTCAATATAAATTCCCTTGCACAATCGGTAATGACCACCTTCTTTATTAAGTTGCTTAATATCATCAATTGTTCTTTTTAAATATGCTTGTACTACAATTCCAACATTTTCAAATTCGGTTTTAATTCTTCGATATAGTTCAATAATCAAATCTGTAGTTGGCGAGTCTTCCATATCCAATCTTATAAAATTATTCAATTCTTTTGCTTTCAGCACGATTTCCTTTACATTATCATAGCAAAAATCTTTATCGATCAATAAGCCTAATTGTGTCGGTTTAACAGAAACATTCGAATCTAATTTGTTATCATGGATTGCTTGTAATAATTCGAGAATTTCTTGCTTTGCAATTATCGCTTCTTCTTTAGTTGAAATTGCCTCACCGAGAACATCCATTGTTGCAACGATACTTTTCGAATTTAATTTTTTAGTCGTTTCCATTGCAGCAGGTAATGTTTTTCCAGCGATATACCTTTTAGCGAAAAGGTAGACAACAGATTTAGGCAAAATTTTTACAAATTGAACGATAGCTTTGTTTAAAATATTCATTTTAAGTCCTCAGAATTTTATAATTTTATTTTTATTTTAAAGTAAAAATAATCAATTTCATATTGTTTTAAAAATACTTAATAAAAAATCTGCTTTTTTATTTAATTCACTTATTGTTGAATTATTTTCAATAATAAAATCTGCTTTTTCACGCAAGTTTTCCTCAGGTATCTGATCTTCAATTCGGGCTAGTATTTGTTCCTTGTTTGTTTTATCTCTTTGGAGAACCCTGTCAATTCTCAAATCAAGATTAGAAGTAATTAATAAAATATAATCAAACAAATCATCAAACTTTGCTTCATAAATCAATGCAGCTTCTACAAAAATAATATCTGAATTCACCAATTTATCGTTCATCATTTTCTTTAGATGTTCTTTTAGAGGAGGATGAACAATTGAATTTAATTTTTTTAGATTCTCCGGATTTGGAAAAACAATATTCGCAAGATATTGAGTATTTATTTTATCTTGTATGTAAGATTCAACTCCGAATGTCTTAATAATTTTATTTTTTATTTTTAAGTTACTTGAAGATATTTCCTTTGCTACTTCATCTGCATTTATTGTAGGATAACCCTTCTCTTGGTAGAATTTCGCAACAAGAGATTTGCCAGTTCCTATACCACCTGTTATTCCAATCTTCCTTTTCATAAAAATAAAAAACCCCTATAAAAAATATAGGGGATATTAATATTATTTAGCGAATTTAATTTTTCTTACTTCTCTAATTACAGTTACTTTTATTTGACCCGGAAACTCAACTTCGTCTTGAATTTTTTGTGCGATATCAAGTGCTAATTGATCCGCAATATCATCATTTATTTTATCCGGTTCGACTACAACACGGACTTCCCGACCAGCTTGGATGGCGTAGGTTTTTGCAACACCTTCAAATGTCTTAGCAATGTTTTCTAAGTTCTCTAATCTTTTAACATAACTTTCAAGTGGTTCTCTCCTTGCTCCGGGTCTAGCACCACTAATTGCATCGGCAGCTTGCACTAAAACAGAAATCGGATGTGTCATTTCCATATCTTCGTGGTGACTACCAATAGCATTTAGTACAATCGGATGTTCTTTGAATTTTTTTGCTAATTCAAATCCTAATATTGCGTGTGGACCGTCAGCATCTCTATCAATTACTTTTCCGAGGTCGTGCAATAATCCAGCTCTTTTTGCTATATATGGATCTAAATTAAGCTCTGCAGCCATTATTCCAGTTAAATAAGCAACTTCAATACTATGTTGAAGTAGATTTTGTCCATAACTAGAACGATATTTCATTTTGCCAATATATCTAATTAGATTAGGATCTAAATTACCAAATCCAAATTGAATTATTACATTTTCCCCTTCCTTCATAATTTCATCTTCAAGCTCCGATTCGACTTTTTTTACAACCTCTTCAATTCTGGCAGGATGAATTCTACCGTCAAGAATTAATCTCTCTAATGATATTCTTGCAATCTCCCGTCTAAATTGGTCGAATGCAGAAAGTATGACAGCTTCGGGAGTATCGTCAACAATTACGTCAACGCCAGTTGCAGCTTCGAAAGCTCGGATATTTCTACCTTCACGACCAATAATTCTTCCTTTCATCTCCTCGTTTTGGATTTGTACAACCGATACAGTTGATTCCACCGAATGGTCAACTGCAGTTCTTTGAATTGCTTGAACAACAATTTTTTGTGCTTCCTTTCGTGCTTCTACCGTTGCTTTATCTCTAATTTCTTTTATTGTTTGTGCAGCTGCAGTTTTTGCCTGGTCAATTAGATTGTTTACTATCATTTTTTTTGCTTCGTCGTAGGTCATACCTGAGATTTTTTCAAGGCGAGCTCTTTCTTCGACAATCAGACTGTTGTATTCCTCTTCTTTTTTTATAACCAATTCTTTATCAGTTGCAATTTTCTTTTCAACTTCTTTTATTACAGTTTCTTTCTGAACTACTAATTCGTATTTTTTTTCGACATTTAGTTCTTTCTTTTCTAACGTTTTTTCAAGGACTTGTAATTTTTGTTTTTTCTGATTTGTCTCATTATCGAATTCTTGTTTTTTCTTGAACCACTCGTCTTTTACCTCGAGTAATTTTTCACGTTTAATATTCTTTGCTTCCTTTTCGGCATCTTCAAGTATTTGTTTAGCTTTTTCACTGGCATTTTTAATTTTGTTCTTTCCGACTTTCTGACTGAGTGTATAGCCAACATAATACATGATGAATCCTACGATGGCTGCAATCACGATTACTAACCAAGTTTCTAACATAATTCCTCCGTAGAAATCTATTAAATTAAATCAACGCTGTCGGCCTACTGATGAAGAACCCTTGCTTCACCAATGTGGGAAATCACCCGACGTTTCTTACTTCCACCGTTACCGAAGTAATCCCAGAGGGATGAGGCCTGTATTACGCGTCGTGAGTTAATAACCCTAAGAAGATATAATTTGTTAGTTCTTCTTTTTCGAACCGACAGCGTGAAAAATAAAAAAATTATGATTGGTCAGTCAGTGTTTGAGTGTTGTCCAAAAGAAGCTTTAATTTTTTGATTCTATCTGTTGATTGAATTAATATTTCTTTGTGTTTATTTTTTACCATAAATAAATCGTATGCGATATTTAATGCTGCAATAATCGCTATTGTTTCTGTTGGTTGTGTAGATAAATCTTTTTTTATTTCTGATATTACATCGTTAACATACTTTGCTAATTCGGTTGCAATTTCTTCATTTTCTACTAATAGCGAATACTCTTTATCAAATATTTTTAATTTAAGCTTCTTTTTTTCTGGCATTGAATGACTAACCTACCATACTTACAAATTAATTAAGAACCAAGATGATAATCAATCCTTTCAATTAGATCATCAATCTTTCTTTTAAAATTTTGTTTGTCTTCTATATTTATAAATTCTGAACTATTTTTTTCATTTAAATTGTTGTGTAATTCAGCAAGTTTTCTTTCTAATTCTCTGAGCTTTGCTTTTAGGATTGCATTTTCCTCTTCAACGCGTTCGAGTTCTTTTGAAATGACTGAATTAGTTTCTTCGATTTGTTGATTTCGCTGAATAAATGCATGTAACTGTTTTTCTAATTCATTTAATTCTTTATTTAAATATTCATATTGAATTAGTTCGGGCAATTATTCACCTCTTAATTTTGCATTGAATTCATTTTTTGTTTTTTCAATTATATCCCAAAAATATTTATCAACTTCTTCTTCAGTAAGCGTTTTTTCATTATCCCAAAATTCTAACTGATAAGCCAAGCTTTTTACATCTTTACCTAAACTTACACTTTCAAAAATATCAAATAACTTTATATTTTTCAATATATTTATTGAATTTTTAAAAATAAATTTCATTACATCAGAATTATCAATTTTCTTATCAATAATGAGAGCAAAGTCCCTTACAACCTTTGGGTATTTCAATAATTCATTATATCGTTTATTAGAAAGTTGAATTTGCTTCAAAATATCAAGATTAACATCAAAAACAAATACATCCTGCGTTATATTGAAATATTCTAATACGTCTTGTCTGATTTTACCACCAATTCCAACTTTATTACCTTTAAACTCCCTCTCAAAATAATATTCGAAAAAGTTATTTCCCTCTTTATGATATAAATCGACAAACTGAACACCTTGAAAAAGAAATTCGAATGTTTGTTCAACGGATTCTTTTAAATCATAAAAATCAAATTGTCGGTCTTTTTCATACCATTCTGATTCGGTTGCCTTCCCTGTAATTCCGAGCAATAATTTACTTTCTTCGATAAAATCAGAAAAGTCTTTTATCTCGCCATCTTTTCCCCGATTGAATATCTGTCCGATTTCAAAAAATCTTAAATTTTTTTCCTGAACATTCAAATTCTTTTTGATAGTCATAAGCATTCCGGGAATAAGCGAAGTCCGTATAGATGCCATTTCATAACTTTTAGGATTTAAAACATTAATTGCTTTTCCAAATTTATTAGCATTTTCCTCTTTTTGCATTGAATTGCTGAAAATTTCAAAAAATCCAAGAGAAACCAAAATATCTCTTAATCTATCATTGAAAGTATCTTGATAAATTCTTTCTTCAAGTGTAATTGAAATTTTTTGAACAGGGGGAATTCTATCATATCCATATATGCGTACAATCTCTTCGATTAAATCAATTTCTCTTTCTATGTCGGGACGAAAAGTCGGTATTTGAACTTCTATTTTTGAGTCATCACTTTTTAATATGCTAAATTGTAAATTTTTTAATATTAGCAAAACACTCTCTTTTGGAATTTCAAATCCTAAAATGCGAGTAACTCTATTAAACCTAAGGGAAACTTTTTTTGGCTGAATTTTTTCGGGATAAATGTCAATTAATCCTTTTACTACTTTTCCATCTGCTAATTCAATCATCAACTGAGCAGCCCTTTCAGCAGCATAAGGTGGTATGTTTGGATCAACTGTTCTTTCAAATCTATAAGAAGCATCAGTTGACAATCCCAACCTTTTTGATGTTTTTCTTATAGCACTTGAATTGAAATGTGCGCTTTCAATCAATACATTTTTTGTGTTATTCGTAACTTCAGAATTTTGGCCACCCATAACTCCAGCAATTGCAACAGGACGTTTCCCGTCACATATCATTAAATCCGTAATAATAATCTCTCTTTCTTTGTTATCAAGAGTTGTAAATTTTATTTTTGATTTTTCATTTCGGACAATTATTTTTTTATCTGTTAATAAATCCAAATCGAAAGCGTGTAAAGGTTGTCCGGTCTCATACAAAACAAAATTTGTAATATCAACAATATTATTTATTGGTCGTAAACCAATATTAAACAATTTCTTCTTTAACCATTCTGGTGATTCTTTAATCTTAACATCAGTAACAACTTTAGCAAAATATCTTGGACAATCGTGTGAGTTTAAAATTTCAACAGAAGCTAATTCATTAATATCTCTTTCTGATTCTTTCAATTTTATTTCAGGTATTTTTAGCGGTTTGTTAAAAATTGCAGATAAATCTCTTGCTATACCAATGTGGCTGAGTGCATCGCTACGATTTGGCGTAACATTAATATCAAAAATCACATCATCTAATCCAAGCTCATCCGATAAACTGTTCCCAACTTTTACATTTTCATTTAATACCATTATTCCAGCGTGATTATCGCTTATTCCTAACTCTCTTTCAGAGCATATCATTCCTTCAGAGACTTCACCTCGGATTTTAGCTTTAGATATTTTAAAATTATTCTCAGGAATCGTAGCACCAATTTTTGCCAACGGAATTTTCTGCCCAGCATCTACATTAGGAGCGCCACAAATTACGTTATAAATATTTTGTCCATCTGTAACTTTACATAATGATAATTTGTCAGCATTAGGATGTTGTTGTTTTTCTTTAACATAACCAACAACAAAATTTTGAAAAACTTTTCTTTGGTCAATTATTTCTTCAATCTCAAGTCCAGCTGCAGTTAATTTATCAGAAATTTCTTCAGTAGTAATATCTGATAAATCAATATATTCCTTTAACCAATTAAGAGAAATTTTCAATTTTGTACTCCAATAAAAATTAAGTTTGAATTAAACAGAAATAAATTGTTTTAAAAATCTTATATCATTATCAAAAAGAAGTCTAATATCATCAATTCCATATTTTAACAATGCCATTCTTTCAACCCCCATACCGAATGCATAACCGATATATTTTTCCGGGTCAATACCAACATTTAAAAGAACGTTCGGATCAACCATTCCACAACCGAGTATTTCAAGCCATCTTCCTTCTTTACCTTGTTGTTCCCACCAAATATCAACCTCTGCACTTGGTTCTGTGAAAGGGAAGAAACTCGCACGGAACCTGTATTTTACATCCTTTCCATATAGTTGCTGAGCAAAAGATACAAGCGTTCCTTTTAATTCAGCAAATGTAACATCGGTATCGACAAGCAGTCCTTCAACCTGATGGAACAAGCAATAACTCTTTGCGCTAAGAGCTTCATTTCGATATACTTTACCGGGCATAATTGCTCTCAAAGGTGGTTTTTTCTCTTTCATTAAACGAATTTGCACGGGAGAGGTATGTGTTCGCATTAAAAATTTTTCAGACACAAAGAATGTATCCTGCATATCTCTGGCAGGGTGGTCATCAGGAAAATTAAGTGCTTCGAAATTGTTGTAGTCTGATTCTAATTCAGGACCTTCATAAATTGAGAAACCCAATCCTTTAAAAATATTTTTAACTTCGTCAAGCGTTTGTGTAATGATATGTTTTGAACCAACCAAGGATTTTCTACCCGGTAAGGAAAGATCAATATAGAAATCTGAAGCTTTCGTACCTGATTTAAATTTTTCAAATACCTGATTGAATTTGTTGGTTATATCAATTTTTGCTTGATTAAGTGTCTTGCCAATAATTGGTTTATCATTACCGGTAAGTTTTCTAAAGTCATCAAATAATTGAGATAGAATACCTTTTCTTCCGAGGTACTTTATCCTTATGGTTTCTAATTCATCAGAAGAATTTAATTCTAAAATTTCTGTATCAAAATCGGTTAATGTTTTTTTTATTTGTTCTAACATAACGCGTAAAATATTTAAAATAATACCCTCAGAGTTTTCAAATAAAAAAAATGAAAAACAGAGGGTAAAAAAATTAATTAAAAGAGAATTTTACAATTTCTGAAAATGTATTTGGATTTTCAACAGCAATACTTGCAAGAATTTTTCTGTTTATATCAACTCCTTTTTTAGTCATTGCATCAATAAGTTTTGAATAAGTAGTGCCATTCATTCGAGCGGCAGCATTTATTCTTACAATCCATAGTCTTCTGAAAGTTCTCTTTTTAGCTTTCCTATCACGATATGCATGTTGCAAACCTTTTTCAACATGATGTTTTGCAACAGTATATACTTTGCTCCTCGCACCCCAATATCCTCTTGCGAGTCCTAATATTTTTTTTCTTCTTTGTTTCGAAGCAACGTTATTCTTTGTTCTTGGCATAGTAAACCTCCTTTATTTAAGCATCATTTTTACTCTTTTTATATCAGCATCTGATACTAGAGTTGATTTTCTTAGATTTCTTTTTCTTTTAGTTGATTTCTTTGTCAAGATATGCAGCTTGTAAGCTTTGCTTCTCTTGATTTTTCCAGAGCCAGTAGTCCTGAATGTCTTAGCAGCTCCTCGGTTACTTTTCATCTTTGGCATAATTTATCCTTTATATAATTAGTTATTTTTTTATTTTAGTTGGTGCAATGATTGCGCTCATTGCTCTACCTTCAAATTTTATATCTTGTTCGATTTTTCCATTCTCACCAACTCCCTCAATAAACTTTTTCAACAATGTTTCTCCTACTTCTTTATATGCAAGTTCTCGCCCTTTGAAAATTACAGCAACTTTTACCTTATTCCCTTGCTCTAAAAAATTCAATGCGTGTCTTAGCTTGAATTCAAAATCATGGGTATCGGTATTCGGGTGCAATCTTATTTCTTTAAGAACGATAACATGTTGTTTTTTCTTTTGTAATTTTTCTTTCTTCTGCAATTCGTAAGAATATTTTCCAAAATTCATTATTTTGCACACTGGTGGATCTGCTTGAGGTGCAATTTCAATTAAATCTAATTCTTGTTCTTCTGCTTTTTTAATAGCTTCTTTTACGGGTAAAACCCCTAACTGCTGCCCATCATGATTTATTACTCTTACTTGTGGTGCAGTTATCTCATAATTGATTCTCAATTCTTTCTTTGTAATAAGTTCCTCAACTAATTATTAATAATTTTGTTATTTATTTCATTTTTTAATTCAAATAAAAAGTCACTTAAATTTTTGCTGCCTAAATCTCCGACTTTATGTCTCCTAACGGAAATTTTTTCATTTGATTTTTCTTTTTCACCGATAATAAGCATATATGGAATTTTCTGCATTTCCCAATCACGAATTTTGTACCCAATTTTTTCATTACGATAATCAAGTTTTACTCTAATTTCGTTAAGTAAAAGTTCTTTCTTAATTTCTTCGCAATATTCAATTAAATTTTCGGACACTGGGATAATCACAACTTGTGTTGGTGCAAACCATACGGGGAAGTCACCGCCATAATGTTCGATAAGCACTCCCATAAATCTTTCGATTGAACCCAATAAAGCCCTATGAACCATAAATGGTCTGTGCTCTTTACCGTCTTCTCCAATGTATTTTAAATCAAATCTTTCAGGTAAATTAAAATCAAACTGGACAGTGCTCATTTGCCA
>JAFGID010000090.1 GCA_016929735.1 Ignavibacteriales bacterium
GCATTGCAATCTTAAGGCATCTCTGTTAAGGTCAATACTCAACGCATTTCTTCTCTGCCATCTTTCAGCTCCATCCGGATTTACAAGTGGAACAAAATACAAAGTTACTTCACTAAGCAATTTTTCCCGGAAACTATTAAACTCATCATCAGCAATCAAGAAATTGAAAACATCAAAGAGTGCCATTGTAGCTGTTGATTCGTCACCATGCATTTGTGACCAAGCAAACACCTTTACTTTGCCTGTTCCAATTTTAAGCAGATATATTTTTCTTCCTTCAAAAGATTCGCCTGCTACCTGAACGCTAAATTGTTTTTCCTTTTCAAATTTCTTAATAAGTTTCTCGATTTCTGAATGCTTAATGAATTTTGATGTAATTGAAACTTCTTTAAAATTTTCGTAATTATCGAAAAAGCTATTGGTGGATAGATTTTGGCCCAAGAGACTACCCCAAAAAATTAATAATAAAAATATTGTCTTTGTCATATAATTTCTCATTTTGATTGAAATTACGAATTGCAAACATAAAAAAAACTAATTGAATAAAGTAATAAAAACTTATCAATAGATATCTACAATTACTTTGTAAAAATATTTATTGTATTTAAATCTGAAATCAGAAGTTTTATGTCTTGAGTTTTTTTCCATTGTAAATAGCAATGTAATTTTTTATTTTTGTAAGTTAATATTTAAAATTAAGGAAATTATGCGAGCAATAATACCAGTTGCTGGATTCGGCACACGTCTCAAACCACATACTTATTCAGCTCCAAAAGTATTGTTAAACGTTGGCGGCAAACCAATAATTGGGCATATTGTCGAAAAACTCTTAAGTGAAAACATCAAAAAGGCGACTTTTGTTATTGGACATCTTGGAGAACAAATACAAGAGTATATAAGTAACAAATATCCTGAATTAAAAGCAGATTATGTCGAACAGAAGGAAATGCTTGGATTAGGGCATGCGATTTATACAGCAGTCCCAACTTTTGACGAAGAGGATATTTTCATTATTCTTGGCGATACGGTTTTTGATGTCAACCTAAAAGATGTATTCAAGAAAAAGCAGACTGCCCTTGGTGTGAAAACAGTTGATGACCCAAGCAGGTTCGGTGTTGCTGTTCTCGAAAATGGAAAAATCTGGAAATTGGTAGAGAAACCAAAAACTCCTATTTCAAAACTCGCTTTAGTCGGTTTATACTACATTTCAAATAAAAATTTATTAATAGAATGTCTGAATGATCTGGTTGAAAAAGATATCAGGACAAAAGGCGAACTTCAACTGACCGATGCTTTACAGATTATGATAGATAAAGGTGAAGCGATAACTACTTTCAATGTAGATGGCTGGTTCGATTGTGGTAAGCCCGAAACACTTCTATCAACAAATCAATTTTTGCTTTCTCATAACGGGACAAATAGAAAAATTGAATCTGTCGTTACAATTGATCCTGTATTTATTGCAAAAAATGCAAAGGTGTCTAATTCAGTTATTGGTCCATTTACAACCATAGCAGAAGATTGTGTGATTGAAGATTCTGTTATAAAAAACTCAATTATAAATAAAGGGGCGCAAGTTAAAAGAACTATGCTCGAAAATTCCATTATCGGAAATAATGCCATTGTAAAAGGAAATTATAAAAAACTTAATACAGGCGATTCGTCTGAGATTGAATTATATTAAAAAATAAAAGAGGTATAAATGTCTTATTTGTTTACATCCGAATCTGTATCAGAAGGGCATCCTGATAAAGTATGCGATGCTATTTCTGATGGTTTACTCGATGAATTTTTAAAAAAAGACGCCAATAGTCGCGTTGCGGTAGAAACTTTAGTTACTACTGGATTAGTAGTTGTTGCAGGTGAAGTTACTACAGGCAAATATATAGATATTCAAGAAATTGTTCGTCAAACAATTAGAGAAATCGGTTATACAAAAGCGGAATATAAATTTGATTCTGAATCTTGTGCTGTAGTTAATGCTATTCATTCTCAATCAGGTGATATTGCGATGGGAGTTGACAAAGGTGGAGCAGGCGACCAAGGTTTAATGTTCGGTTACGCTTGCGACCAAACTCCCGAACTTATGCCTATGCCAATAGTTTACGCTCACAAACTTGTTAAACGATTGGCTGATATTAGAAAGAAAAATATTGCATTAATGCCATACCTACGTCCTGATTCTAAAAGCCAGGTTACAATTGAATATAATGACAATGGAAAACCATTAAGAGTAGATACAATTGTTGTCTCTACTCAACATGATGGGAATGTAACTCAGAAAAAAATTAAAGAAGATGTAATTAAGCATGTAATTAATAAAGTTATCCCCAAAAAATATTTGGATAAAAAAACAAAATATTTTGTTAATCCAACTGGTAGATTCGAGATTGGTGGTCCTCATGGCGATAGTGGTGTAACGGGTAGAAAAATTATTGTTGACACTTACGGTGGATGGGCTCCCCATGGTGGAGGTGCTTTTTCAGGCAAAGACCCATCAAAAGTTGATAGAAGTGCAACTTATGCTGCGAGACATATTGCTAAAAATATTGTTGCAGCTAAAATGGCTAAAGAATGTTTAGTCCAGATCGCTTACGCAATTGGAGTTGCAGAGCCGGTTTCAATTTATGTTGACACAAAAGGAACAGGAAAAATTCCTGACAAGGAAATTGCAGACATTATCAAGAAAAATATTGATTTAACTCCCAAGGGAATTATTGAAAGATTAAAACTGAGAAGACCAATTTATCAAAAAACCGTTGCTTATGGACATTTTGGTAGAAATGATAAAGATTTCACTTGGGAAAAACTTGATTTAGTAAAATATTTTAAAATATAAAAAAGGAATAAAATGGATTTCAAACAAGGTGCTTACAAAGTAAAAAATTTGAAACTTGCTGAAGATGGAAGAAAAAAAATTCAGTGGGCGGAATCAAGAATGCCAGTTCTAATGGCGTTAAGAGAAAAATATAAAAAAACAAAACCATTAAAAGGATATAAAATTGCTGGTTGCCTTCACGTCACAAAAGAAACTGCTGTACTTGTTGAGACATTGAAAGAAGCCGGAGCAAAAGTAAGTTGGAGTGGATGCAATCCTCTTTCAACTCAAGATGAAATTGCCGCTGCGTTGGCAAAAAATGGAATTGAAATTTATGCTTGGCATGGAATGAATGTTAAAGATTTTTACTGGTGCATAGAAAGAACGCTTGATATGAAACCAAATCTCACACTTGATGATGGTGCTGACTTGATTTTTACTGTTCATAACAAACATCGTGAATTAGCAAAAAATATTATTGGCGGAACAGAAGAAACTACTACAGGTGTTCATAGATTAAGAGCAATGGCTAAAGATGGTAAAATGCTTTACCC
>JAFGID010000091.1 GCA_016929735.1 Ignavibacteriales bacterium
AATCATACTCTTGTTCTGATTGACGGTATCGAAGTAAACGATCCGAGTTCTGCCAGTAATGCATTCGATTTCTCAAGTCTTTTGGTTGACAATATTGAGCGAATTGAAATTATCAGAGGACCACAAAGTACGCTTTATGGTTCAGATGCAATGGCTGGAATAGTTAATATTTTTTCAAAAACAGGTAATCAAAATCGCTCGATTAATATTTTTTCGGAAACCGGTACGAATAATCATCTTAAAGGAAGTATCTCGGCAGCCGGTCAATTTAGCTTTATTAATTATGCATTAAATTTTTCACGTCTGCAAACTGATGGAATTTCTGCTATCAGTAGCGATTATGGAAATACCGAAAAGGATAAATACGAAAACATTTCAGCTTCTGCAAATTTAATTTTCAGTATAGATGAAAACACAAAATTCAATGCAATCTACAGATATGTGAACACAGAAGCCGGTCTTGACCAATCAAATAAATTTGGCGATGATCCAAATTATTTTTTCAATATTGAAAGTCACCTGCTAAGAGGCGCATTAAATTTTAATTCATTTGCAAATAAAATTGAACATAAAGTAAGTGTGTCGTTGACACGACAGGTTACAACTTCAAGAGATGATTTCGATGCCGTAAACACAACCACTGCTTCTCGATACAACACAAATGCAACACGATTAAAATATGAAATACTGAACAATTTCAAATTTTTTGAAAATCACAACTTAATTTTAGGAGCTGAGGCGGAAACAGAAAAAGCCATTACGAATTATTACTCTGAAGGAATGTGGGGACCTTATGAAAGTAATTTTCCTTTGCAATCAAAAACAAATTATGCTATGTTTCTTCAAGACCAAATGAAATTTTTCAATAATCTTTTCATTACTTCGGGAATTAGATATGACAATTATGAGGATTTTGGAAATGTAATCACATATAGAATAGCACCAGCTTATTTAATATCGCAAACAAAAACGAAACTAAAATTCACTTATGGAACAGGATTTAAATCACCATCTTTGTATTATTTATTTGATCCAATGTTTGGTAATCCAAATTTAAAACCAGAGAAGAGTTACGGATGGGACGCAGGATTTGAACAATATTTATTCTCGGATAAAATAACTTTGGGTGCAACATATTTTCAAAATACTTTCAATGACATGATCGGTTTTGATGCGATGTATAAAGCAATAAACATTGACAAAGCAGAAACAAATGGAATTGAGATATCAGCTAATTTAAAAAATCTTTCAAATTTTGAAATAAATACACATTACACTTACACAATAGCAAAAGATAAAAGCCCGACCAGTCCTGATTTTGATTTACCTTTATTACGAAGACCTGCGCATAAATTTGTGCTTTCAATAAATTACAAGCCAATTAAGAAAATTAACACAAATCTTATTGTAACTCACGTAGGGGAAAGAGATGACAAAGATTTTTCGGCATATCCGGTAGAAAGAGTAAGAATGAAAAATTATACTTTAGTGGATTTAAGTCTTGCTTATGAAATAATGAAAAATATTGAGTTAAAGGGAAGAATTGAAAATCTTCTTGACACAAAATATGAAGAAGTGTTATTTTATGGTACTCCGGGCAGATGTTTTTATGGAGGATTTAACTTAAATTTATAAAAGGAAATTGATTTTGCGTCTTGGTATACTAACGTTGATTTATTTCATCAAGACGCCAAGTTTTTTAATAATACACACCAAATAATTTTCATATCTTTAAATTTTTATTTATTTTATAAATAAGTTAAAAATAATTTAGGTATTATTAATGGCACTTCCAAAATCATCCAAATACAAAGAGTTATTACCCGAAGAATTAAGGTGGACTTGTAATCCTGAAGTTTTCGATTTTGAATCAACTAACACAATTAAACCAATTGATGGAATTGTTGGGCAGGAGCGAGCAATAAAGGCACTTACTTTAGGAGTTGACCTCAAAGGACCTGGTTATAACATTTTTATTACTGGTATGTCTGGCACCGGTAAATTTACAACAATTAAGCAAATGCTTGAAAAAATACGCCCTCAACCGACAAAACTCTTTGACTATGTTTATGTAAATAACTTTAAAGATCCGGACTATCCACGATTGCTTACTTTTACAGCAGGACTTGGGTTGGAATTTAAAAAGGATATGGATAATGCAATACAATTTTTGAGAGAAAACATTATTCAAATATTAGAATCAGAAGCATTCAACAATAAAAGAAAAAAATTATACGAGAAATACTCTGAAGAACAACAAACCTTAATGAAACCATTCGAAGAAAAACTTTCGCAAAACGGTTTTTCTATAGGGCAGGTAAAAGTCGGTGAAGTCGTTCGTCCTGAATTATTACCGATAATAGAAGACAAACCCGTATTCATACAACAACTTGATGATTTTATTAAAACAGAAAAAATTACAGCAGAGCAGGCGGAAGAAATTACACAAAATTATGAAAAGTATCAGGAAGAACTTCAATCTATATTTAGAAAAAATTATAAGTTAACCCAAAAATTTCAGAAAAAAATAAACGAACTCGAAGAAAGAATTGCAGGCGAACTGGTTTCAATTACACTAGATGACATACGTGAAAAATACAAAATTAAAAAAGTAATTAAACATCTGGAGCAATTAGAGCAAGATATCATTGCAAATTTAAATATATTTAAGTCACGTCCGCAACCAGGTTCCGAAGATGAATTCGAAGCAATGTTCAATGATTACACAGTAAATGTAATATTAAATAATTCAAGCGTTAAAGAACGTCCTGTTATTATTGAGACTACTCCTACGTATATTAATATTTTTGGTGCTATTGAACGCGTTAATGATGGTGGCGGTAGTTGGTCAACAGATTTCACAAAAATCAAATCTGGAGCAATTTTACGGGCGAATGGTGGATATCTCGTATTGAATGCAATGGATGCACTTACAGAACCCGGTGTTTGGAAAACGTTAAAACGGGTTTTGCTTCACAATAAATTGGAGATACAAGATATTGCCCACGTATATCAGATTGCACCGAGCTTGTTAAAGCCTGAACCGATTATTGTGGATGTGAAGGTTATTTTAATAGGTAATGAAGAAATTTATTATCTATTGGCAGAATACGAAGATGATTTTAAAAAGGCATTTAAAATAAAAGCTGAATTCGATTACGAAATGAAACGCACCGACAAGGCGTTAGTTGAATATGCACACGTTGTAAAAAAATTAATTAAATACGAAGAACTATTGGAATTTGATAAATCGGCTATCGCCAGAATAGTTGAATATGGAGCAAGATATGCAGAAAATCAAAATAAATTAACAACCCGATTTTCTGCTATTGCTGATTTAGTAAGAGAAGCAAATTATTGGGCTAAAGACGGAGGCGAGAAAATCGTAAACGCTTATCATGTTCAACAAGCCATAAAAGCAGCTAAAGAACGATTTGGACTCGATGAATCAAAAATACAGGAAATGATAATTGATAAAACTATTCTTATTGACACTGAGGGTGAGCGAACTGGTCAAGTAAACGGACTGGCTGTTTATGGCGACGGGCTATATTCATTTGGTAAACCGACGCGACTTACTGCTTCTACTTCTCTCGGTAATGGTGAAATTATTAATATTGATAAAGATGCCGGTTTAAGTGGAAAAACGCATACGAAAAGCATTCATATAATTGGGGGATATTTTAGGGAGAGATTCGGATTAAAAAATCCATTGTCATTCAAAGCGAGTTTGGTTTTCGAACAAGGTTATGGATTAATTGATGGCGACAGCGCTTCTATTGCTGAAATTGCTGTTTTGATTTCCTGTTTGACAGAATTGCCAATTAAACAAAATATTGCGGTTACTGGTTCAATCAATCAGAAAGGAGATGTCCAGCCAATTGGTGGCGTCAACGAAAAAATAGAGGGATTTTTTGATGTATGCAAGGAACGAGTATTAACCAAAAAACAAGGCGTGATTATTCCCGTTCAAAATATAAAAGATTTGATGCTGAAAGAAGAAGTTGTTGAAGCAGTAAGGAATAAAGAATTTCATATTTATTCAGTATCACGAGTTGAGGAAGCAATTGAAATTCTTTTGGGATATAAAGTCGGAAAACAATTAGCCAATGGTTCTTATGAAAAGAATTCTGTTTACGGAATGGTAGAGAAAAAATTGCATGATATGTATAAGATAACTCAGAAATTTAAAGTATCAGGTGAGAAGAAAAAGGAACAGATCAAAACCAGAGGGGGCAAAACAAGGAAAAGAAAATTGTGAATAAAACATCAAACACCAAAATAATAGCTACATACGGACCTGCAATTAATTCAAAAATTGCAATAAAAAAATTAATTTTAAGTGGTGTAGATACTTTTAGGTTGAATTTTTCGCATGGGACCTACCACGAGTTTAGAAACGCAATTAAAATTATCAGGGAAGTATCATCCGTTTTAACCCGACCAATTGCAATCTTACAAGATTTACAAGGACCAAAATTAAGACTCGGCAATTTACAGCAAAAGGAAATTAAAATTACAACTAACGATAAAATTGAAATTACTACACAAAATGTAATCGGGACTAATAAAATTCTCTCAACACAATATAAAAAACTAGTTAAAGATGTTGAAGTTGGTGATAGAATATTAATTGATGATGGTATTATACAATTAAAAGTAATTCAAAAAAATAAGTTTTCAATTCTTTGTAAAATATTAGCGGGTGGAATTTTAAAACCAAGAAAAAGTATGAATTTCCCCGATTCTAATCTAAATGTACCTTCTTTAACTAAAAAGGATATTAAAGATTTACAATTCGGTTTGTCAAATAGTGTTGATTATATTGCATTGTCTTTTGTGCGCACTTCAAATGATATAAAAAAATTACGTAACATAATTACAAGCAAAAAGAAATCTGTTCCTATCATTGCTAAAATTGAAAAACCTGAAGCAATAAAATATTTCGATGAAATTCTTCAGGTAGCTGATGGTATTATGGTTGCTCGGGGTGACCTCGGAGTTGAGATGCAACCCCAAGAAGTTCCAGTTATTCAAAAAATGATTATAAACAAATGTAATTCTTTGGGAAAACTTGTAATTACTGCCACACAGATGCTCGAATCAATGATTAATAATCCAATACCGACAAGGGCAGAGGCAAATGACGTTGCTAACGCAGTTTGGGACGGCACTGATGTTGTAATGTTAAGTGGTGAAACATCAGTTGGTAAATATCCTATCAAAGCTGTACAAACAATGAACGATATTTTATTGAGGACTGAATCAAATTTACAATTCAAACAAAAAATAGATTTCGAAATTCCGAGAGAATTAGTTGATAATTTATTTGATGCAACCGGCCGAGCTCATGCAAATATTGCCAATCAAATAAATGCTGCTGCTATTATTGTTTTTACTCATCACGGAAGGAAGGCAAAAGTAATATCAAAATTTAAACCAAAAGCACCCATTTATGCTTTTTCAGAAATTTCAAAAACATTAAATGAATTATCGCTTCATTGGGGAATTCGTCCATTCAAAATTGAAAGTCTGAAAGATAAAGAGAAAGCCATCAAATATTCAAAATCAAAATTATTGAAAGAAAAATTACTAAAAAAAGGTGATAT
>JAFGID010000005.1 GCA_016929735.1 Ignavibacteriales bacterium
AAATGATATTGCTGAAATAGTAACTTCTTTTATAATAAAATCAAAAATAAAAGATTCAAGAAAAGAATTTTTTATGGTTAATGCTGTAATGATAAATTGTTTTTATTTATTATTTTTAGTAAATAAAAATAAAAGATTTAGGTTATTAGTAAATTTTACTAGATTAAATTAATATTTTGACAAGAGTAAAGATATAGAAGTTTGTAATACTGAATAGCGTTGCAGTATATTAACCTGATAACTAAATGTATTGCTATCGTAAGTTATTTGGAATAAATGTGTTAATAAGTTTTGCTGTTTTTATTAAAGATTGCTATACTAAAGCTTTACACAGTATAACACTCTGTGCAGTAAATTTTCGTGCAGTATAATTAATTGTAATACAAACAAATAAGAAGTTTCAAAATGAAATCACACACAAAAAAATCATTTTTGTTTTTATGTTTCTTACTCACTTCAGTAATGCTAGTAAAATGTAATGATTCTGTTTCACCTACAATACCAGAAATAACTTATACAACTTCACACGAAATAATATGGGAGATTGATAGGCTTGAATCATTTGTGGGTGATACAGACGCAATCTGGGGAGCTTCACCAGATGACATTTGGTTGTCAGGTTGGTTTTATGATTCAAATGGAAATGGAACAAATCTAATTCACTTTGATGGTGAGCAATGGGAAAGTTATAATTACTTTGAAGCAAACTTAAATGCAATCTTTGGTACATCAAAGAATGATGTATGGGCTGTCGGAAATAACCTTGTTTATCCGAATTTAGATGCTCTCATTGCACATTATGACGGTGTTGATTGGAGTACTCTTCATGTGGAAATCGGGGAGCCAATATTAACTGGTGTTTGGGCTTCAAGTTCGACAGATGTATTTGCCGTTGGTCTTGAAGGGACAATACTTCATTATGATGGTAATAGCTGGGTACATATGAATAGTGGAACAAATATGAATTTGGTTGATATATGGGGCTTTTCATCAAATGATGTATATGCATGTGGTGGTGATATTGATAATGCTGTGAATCCAGATATACCAATATTGTTACATTATGATGGCGTAACGTGGAATACAGTTTATGATACAGTTAATAGAGAAAATAATTATTTTGATACGATTTGGGGAGAATCAACTGAAGATTTGTTTTTTAGTGCAACCTTTGGTGTTTATCAAGGCAGTAATTCAAAGGGCTGGATACGCCACAACACACCAAGAGATAATACAGCAATAAAAAAAATGAGAGGCAGTTCAAATCATAATATTTTCATGATTGGTCATTATGGTTTACTAATTCATTATAACGGAATATCATGGTACAGATATGATGATATATTTAAGAAACCACAATCAGCTTATCCGGAACCATACTATGACTTAAATGATGTTCTTGTTTTTGATAAATCAGTATTCATTGCTGGAATGGAAGAAAAAGATGGAAGAGGATATTGCATTGTTTATAAAGGATCTGTGAATTAATGTTTTTTCATTCACCAAACAAATTGTATGTATAACCAGCTTTTCCACCCGACCGCATTTTCAGTGCGGCATTGTTCAAATTTTCGGGTTAGGTGGAAAAGGTAAGCACCGCTTGTAACATTGTTCTAATAAACAAATTTGTTAAAAATATTTGGCAGTAGTTTTTCAATTCGTCATTGCTTTTCGGGGCGGACGGGTGAAAAGCCACGCCGTTATAAGCAAAATGAATGAAAATAAATTAATCGAGATATTAAAAGAAGTATCTAACAAAGTTAGTTTATTAAATATTAATGAAGATGAAATTAAGAAACTTCATCAAGAAAGATCCAAGCACTTTGTTGAGTTGCTTGCTCAAGGATTCCGTGATTATTATTCAAATTCCAATTTCAAAATATTTTCAAAGCATTTCTATGGTAATAGAGAAGTATTTGGAATAAATGAATACCAATATGATATATTAGTTTGTGAAATTGATTCTGTTATATCTGCTAAGCAACAAAAGAAATTACCTTTTATTAAAGAAACCTTATGGTTAGTGGAATCAGAATTTGCTCGTAATACAAGAGAAGCAATAAAGGATTTTAATAAACTTGTTATTGGTAATAGCAAATACAAATTATTTATTGGACCAATTAATTCAGTAAATGAAGCATTTATTAATACTCTATTACCTTCTGCGAAAAGTTGTAATGGGCAAGTTTACATCTCTTTATTTAGTCATCCGGATTCCTGGAGTAAAGAAAACATTAATTTTATCATTTGGAAACTAAATGAGAGATGGGAAAAAATATATAAGTGCGTATAACCAGCAACTCAAACCAACCCCTTTTTCGCACTCGGTATTCAAAAATTTTCTTAAGGTAATCATATTAAATTAATCAACATTTGTATGTGTTAAAATTTTTACTCCATCAGTAGAAGCCACTACCACTTCAGAAGTCATTCCAATGAATAAACCATGCTCAACAATTCCAGCACGTTTTTCAAGTTTTCTTGCTAATTCTGAAGGATTTTCAATAATTCCAAAATTTGCATCAAGAATAACATTATTTTCATCTGTTAAAAATAATTCATTCGATTTTGTTTTTCGTAT
>JAFGID010000092.1 GCA_016929735.1 Ignavibacteriales bacterium
ATACGCCCGACATTCTGTACCCGGACTGCAAAAACACGTGCCATACCTTCCTTGCACCGGGACAGTATTGTGGCTAAAGTTTATGGACACTGGCCGGATGCCGCGTCAGGTAACACAACCTCCCCATATTGCCGGGCCGTTAGCATTTATGCGGCTAAACCATGTCAATTGACAATTAACTTAAAGAAGTTCTGGACGAATCCTTCGATAATTTCACCAAACTTGTCTTTAACATCTAATTAATATTACCTTGAAAAAATTGAAAAGAGTTAGCCTTCTGTTCTTCGATGGCAAGCAAGGACTAAAAGAAAATTTCTATTTCATTCGAAATATCATTAAGAATAGCTCAAAAAGTCTTTTAATCTCAATCTTATTTGTGGGATTGCTAATCCTATTGGACTTTTTAGCTCGCGAGTTTAAAACTGTACTTTTAGACTCCTCCAAAACCTTCTTTAATAATATCGGAAACTTGTTAATAAGATTTAATGATCTTTTTGGATTGAAATTTCTTGATTATTTCAAGGATGTTATCGTAATAGTAGCTGGTATACTTGGCATAATTTTAGGTCTATTCTTCACAACTTTTCTCAATATTATTACCTCAAAATATTCCAATATCAATAGCACAATTGTTAATCAACTAATTAAGCAAAAAGTAATTAACAAATATTTTAATTTATTGGCAATTCTTGTCGCGACTTCGATTCTGTTTCAATTTCTTCTAATCATAGGTTATCACCCGACAGTAATTAGCAGTTTTCTATTTACTATATCGGTAATTATTACAATACTAGCATTCATTTTTTATGGCCGCTACACATTAATTTATTTTAATGCCGGAAATCTTGCTTTAGATTTAACTCATTCTAATAATCAAATTCTTACAAGAGCTTTTAAGAATAAAACCTATTTTGATTCTGAAAAAGGATATCAGATTCTTTTAGATATTCGACGGAATCTTGAAACAATTAGATTAATTGCTGAAGAAAGCTCAAAACCACAATTATCGAACACTGCCCTCGATGCAATTTCAAAAGAAGTACTTGAATTTGCAATTAGATATAATGCATTCAAACATACCTTCCCTTCAAATAAAGGCTGGCATCCTAAAACTCAAAAATATAAGCGTTGGGAGGAGGCATCAAGTACTGAATTTGAATTCTTCAATAGGACTGGTGCCACACTATATCCTGTAACAATTGATGATTTTAATGCTATTGAAAAACAATTAATAAATACTCAGTATTATATTTTCAATCGTGTTGAAAGTACCTCAGATTATGTCCAGTTAATTAACAATCAGTATAAATACCTTCAGGTTATTGCTTTTCAGTGTGATCTTGAACTATTTGATTTGTTTTTTGACGAGCTTGAAACTTTTATCGAAAAAAGATTAGTGAAAACTAACCCAGAAAGTAATGAAACCTCAAATCTCCAACTTGTTTCCCTATATGCAATCTTACAAATACAATACCTGGTTGGATTTAATCACAATTTCGAAAAGATAATCAATAAAGAAATCCTTAAAAAATTCGCATATGGAATTCATTCGTTTAAAAATACTGACACGATTATGCAATTCCCATACAAGATTAGAATTTGGATGGACAAATATCAGGAAATGTTAAGGAACGAATTTTACAATGAAAAGAAAATTCTAACACCACTGTTCTATACTGAATTTGAATTAGCAAATCAGTTTCAGAATATCTTTAAAAACCATATCGAGAAAGTATCTGAAAATATTATAAAGAGAGTCCTGGCCTTCGCTAAAAATCTAAGGGATAAATCATTCCCGCTTGAATCTCTCGAATTTTTAATTGAATCTCTTGACGTCCAAAGAAAGATAGATTTCTTTTCTGGGATTGTCGAGAACAAGATAGCAAATGAGATTAATCCATTAAATTTAATAAAGGAAGAAGAATTTATATTTAATGAGAGAGCCAGCCTACTTATAAAAAATGGTCTTTTTAGGAAAAAAATGATTAACGAGATATGGGACTTAGGGCTCTCAAGTTACTCAATAAAGAATACTGATTTACCAGATATCTATGGCAATTTTTATCAAATTATTTGCGAGGATATTATTGATAAATCCTTTGAATCTAATGCAAATCAGTTAATTAAGTACCTTCCCCATTTTTATACCTATAATATCCTGTATATTGAGAGCCTAAGAAATAAAATTGACAACAAACGATTAGAGTACACAACATCAAAGCTATTTCCACTAATTGTTGATCTGTTTGAAATATCTTCAATCACAATTATAAAATTCATTGGTTATGATAATATTGAGCTAAAAAATTCATTTTTTAAATTTTGGGATACCCTTTATAAAGGGGATGCGGAAAAAGAAAGAAATTTTTGGGGGATGATTCTGCCAATATATGAATATTTTAACCAACCAATCTTCGGATTGTCGACACCTTCCTATGTTAAGGAATATAGAAGGAGAGATAGACTTGAAGAATTTCTGAAAAAGAGCAATCTAGTTCGCATTGAAGAGATTAATGGTACAATGCTATCGTTTATGCAACATTATGTTACAGACATAGATGATATTTATTTTAAGGAGATAGTTAGAAAACTAAGTGTAGACAGAATCAGCAATTTTATGTCAGGAGAATTGGCTGAGGTTTTTATTGAATACTTTTTACGCACACGAGTTGCTTTGAAAGAATTAAAAATAAAAGAAACAAGATATGGTGAAGATATCAGAAGAAGTTTGGAAAAAGATACTTGAAAACCAGCAGTTACCATTAATTGGCACAAATGAACCAAATAATGGAAATGGTTATAATGATAGAATTTCTTGGCGAATTGGTTTTCGTCCTAAAACAGGTATTCCAGACGAGAAATATTCAAATACCTTCTTTTCCATTTATTTAAGAGATTTGGGGTTATTAATGAATCCTGATTTGCATGATATTAAGGATACGTTCGAAAAAGGAATGAATTTAAAAAACTGCACGAAAAATTATTATAATACTTTTGTTAAGTACTTTTCAGACAGGCATTACAGATTTAATGATATTCTTTATCAATTAGGTCATTGGGCAGAGTATTTTAGCATATCAGGAAGATTAATTTTCGAAATAATTGGATGGTACGATAATGAAACAAGCCAATTCTACGCATTTGAACTTAATCGACTTGATAATGAATACTGTAAAGTAGGAAAAGAATTCGTCATTTATGAAGCCCCTTTCGAATTGAATAATGATAAAGAGATTTTTAAAAAAGTAAAAATTCCAATTACAAAATGCATAATTATTGATTTTCCAAATGAATTTGGTGGGTACAAAGGCTTTAATAAAAAAGTTAAACAAGTTTTAAATCTTGGACAACAGTTTATTTTAACATCGGATCCGAAAAAAAATGTAGATCATTCGAAACATTGGGATAAGGAATTTAATAAAATCATTAGTAGTTGGGGTGGATCAAAGAGACAAGAGAATATAACCGAGTATTATCAGGAATTAAATGCATTTAGATTTACATACCTGGCTAGACTTTGTACACTTGAGCTAATCGATGGATTAAAGCAACTTATCAATTACTTAAACATTGCATTAGGTGAGGAAGCTGAACTTGAATTAAAAATCCAAGAATATGATATTCAATACTTCCGAGATATGCAAAAAAAATGGGAAACAGGAGAAATGAGTTTTAAAGAAGCTAACAAATTTTTAAGACCATAAAATTATTTGTTCAACCTCAATTTTTAATTGGCACAAATGCTAACACGGACGGTATATTTAATAGGCTTGTCACGGTTTTTGCTTAGCTCCTGCTCCCAAGACAAATTTGTAATGGTTTTTGCACCCGGACACGCGCATCTGCTCGCAATTAAGATCCAGTATACCTTGACAGTTTTCTGGCTTCGATCAGTTTTGTACCGCGACACTGCGCCAGTGCTCCCAACGAGTTTTGTAACCGGTGATAAGTTCGCGGCTCCGATCAAAATTGTACCGCGACCGCGCCATAACTCAATAAAATTTGTACCATGACGGCAAAAACACGCGCCAAACCCTCCTTGCACCGTGACAGTTTATCGGCCCCGCTGGCGCGGG
>JAFGID010000093.1 GCA_016929735.1 Ignavibacteriales bacterium
CAAGCTCGCCATCTATCCCCAAATACCATCCGAGATTATACAACTACACTTCGAAAACTAAACGAGTTCCTGAACGATCCACCGATCGATCAAATTTCCACATCGGATCTGAGAAAATTCTTGGCCGCTCAGATTGTCAGTAACAAAACAATTTACAACTATCACATCGGTTTATCTGTCTTTTTCAAATGGTGTGTTTCAGAAGGATTTATTGAACAAAATCCTCTCGCTGGTATCCCTAGACCGAAACCCGAACAACGCACGATCCAACCAATCCCCAAAGAACACATTCTAAAGATCTTGCAATCGATCGAACGGGTGTCTTATAAGCGGGATGGGAAAACGATTACCGCATACCTACCCGATCGCTACCGAAACCGAGCGATCATTTTGTTGCTATTGGATACGGGATTACGCGCGTCAGAACTTTGCTCTATTACTAGAAAAAACTTGGATCTCGCTAGACGTTCGGTAAAGATAATAGGGAAAAACAACAAGGAACGAATCCTTTACTTTTCGCCAACCACAGCACAAGCTATCTGGAAAATGGACGATGATACAACCGATTATCTGTTTTCGGGATCCAGAAACCGACCGTTGGATCGCGACAACTTGCGTCATATTTTGGAACGAGCGTGCGATCGCGCTGATGTCCCGCTCTACTCTCCCCACGATTTCCGTCATACTTTTGCGGTCAACTTTTTACGCAATTACCCCAACATTTATGCACTTCAACAAATGCTCGGTCACTCCACTTTGGATATGGTCAAGCGGTATTTAGCAATCAGTGAGAGCGATATTGCCGAAGCGCATAAGCACGCTTCACCAGTGGAGAATTGGGGTTTATGATTTGTAACAAAAAAATGGAAATTAATAATGGTTTTGATTAGAAAATAAATAATTTTTAAGTGCAAATCTTCGATTGAAATAAGAAATTATTGACAAATGTTATGTTTAAGATTTTATTATAATTTGTCGGTAAAACTTATGATAAACTATTAAGTGCATATGTTCGTATTAATGCCTTCATTACTAGGGAAAGGTTATAGTATGGCAGAAAATCTAAATTTAAACAAAGCAAGAATTGAAGAAGAAGATGAATTTTATACAAAATTGACTGACATTGAAAAAGAGTTACGTCATTACAAAAAATATTTCAAAAATAAAACCATTTTTTGTAATTGTGACGATCCTGAGAGTAGCAATTTTTGGAAATACTTTGAATTAAACTTTGAACATTTAGGTATAAAAAAGTTAATCTCTACGCATTTTGAGACTTCCAAACCCTCATACAAATTGGAACTTGTAAAAGAAAAAAATAACGATGGCAAAGTAAATAGCTTAGATGTTGTTACAACTCCATTAAGACAAAATGGTGATTTTAGAAGTCCTGAATGTATTGAATTTTTGAAAGAATCAGATGTAATTGTCACAAACCCTCCATTTTCTCTTTTCCGAGAATATGTTGCACAGCTTATTGATTATCAGAAAGATTTTCTGATCATTGGTAATCAAAACGCAATAACATATAAAGAAATTTTTCCGTTGCTACGTGATGATAAAATTTGGTTGGGCTACCATAGTGGAGATATGGAGTTTATGGTTCCTAATTATTACGAACCACGCAAAACCCGATATAGAGAAGAGAATGGGATTAAGTATCGAAGTTTTGGTAATATGTGCTGGTTTACAAATATTGATATTCAAAAACGCCACGAAGACTTAATTTTGTATAAAAATTTTTATGGCAATGAAGATGACTATACTCAATATGATAATTATGATGCGATTAACGTAAACAGGGTTAATAGTATTCCTTGCGACTATTTAGGCGTTATGGGTGTGCCAATTACATTTATGGATAAATATAACCCTGAGCAATTTACTGTCATTGGGCTTATAGCTGGAAATATTAAAGGACTTGCGGGCATTCCCACCAAAACAGGAAAAGATGGTCCATATATAAATGGCAGATTAAAGTATGGTCGCATTCTCATCAAGAGAAAGTGCTAACGAATATGAAAATAGAGCTAAAAGAAATACCTATATCAGAAGTTGCTAAAGGATATATTGATAGTGCTGAAGATGGAGTTGTTGGATACGGTGGGCGTCTTAATATCAGACCAGCATTCCAACGAGAATTTATATATAAAGACAAACAGAGAGATGAAGTAATTAGAACAATTCGAAAGAATTTCCCTCTCAATGTTATGTATTGGGTTATAAGCGATAATGGGGATTATGAACTGTTAGATGGTCAGCAGAGAACTATCAGTTTTTGCCAATATAAAAATGGCGACTTCTCGATTGATTATCAATATTTCCATAATCTTACCGAAGATGAACAAAAACAGATATTAGATTACAAATTAATGATATATATTTGTGATGGAACTGATAAGGAGAAATTAGATTGGTTTAAAATTATAAATATTGCTGGAGAGGTATTAACTGCGCAAGAGTTGAGGAACGCAATTTATACGGGTAAGTGGTTAACAGATGCAAAAAAATATTTCAGCAAAAGCGGTTGCCCTGCATTTGTTATTGCAGATGAGTATATGAGAGGATCTGCAATTCGCCAGGATTACTTGGAATCAGCTATAAAATGGTTAGCTGCTAAAGAAAATCACGAAATTGAAGATTATATGTCTGAACATCAGCACGACTTTAATGCAAGCGAATTGTGGTTATATTTTAATGCTGTTATTAATTGGGTTAAGGTCACATTTCCTAATTATCGTAAAGAAATGGAAGGACTTGATTGGGGTATTTTTTACAATCACTATGGTACAAAAAAGATTGATCCTGAAGCCTTTGAAAAACGTATTGTTGAGCTGATGGAAGACGAAGATGTAAGCAAAAAATCTGGAATCTATGAGTATTTGCTCGATGAGGATGAGCGGCATCTAAATATCAGACAGTTCACTAATAAAATGAAAAGGGAGGCATATGAAATGCAAGAAGGTATATGTGTGCATTGTAAAGAACACTTTGAATTAGAAGAAATGGAAGCTGACCATATTACACCGTGGAGCGCAGGAGGCAAAACAATTGCTGAGAACTGTCAGATGCTTTGTAAAGATTGCAATCGTAGAAAATCAGATAGATAAAATAAATTGAAGATCCGTAGAGTCGAATGATAAGCCTATAAGAAAATGAATTATGCATTGATATAAATATTGTGAGTTCCAACTCTTCGAAAAAAACAATTTTTTTCACCATTTTCATCGTAATCATAATGAAATGTGAAACATAGATTGTCTTTTATGTGGCCTTCCCAAATATCTGGATACCCCCTCATACGTTTTATCCGAAAATAATTAAACAGCTCTACATCACCCTGGAGGGCTTTCTTTACGTCTGGGAAGGCTTCTTTGATATTTTCTTTATCGCGCTTTTCCAGTTCATTAAGATCTTTCTTGAATTGTTTTGTTCTGGTGAAGCGCATTCGCTTAATCCTCTAATGTACGTAAGAAATCCTCCATAGTATCAAACTCTTCTACTTCACCCTTTTCAATATAGTAATCAACGCGCTCTTCCCCCTTTTGCCAATCTTCTGTCCAAAACCATAATTGATCACGAGAAATTTCTACTAAATTTCCTTTATGGAATATGTACAATGTCTCGCTTCCTGTTGATGATTCCAAAGAGTAATTTTTCTTAAAATAGTCATTCTTAATTGGAATGCTAATTTGCATATCAGTCATTTTTCATCCCTTGTAATTTCTCATAATTTTCTAGATTTCTATTAAAGACATCAACTATTGTCTTCATTATATCAGGCGTAACAACAATATTTGTCAGGGGAGTTATTGTTATTTTTTCAGGCATTGCCTCTATTTCATCTTCGGTCAATCCCGCTGTTAAAGGTGGAGCAGCATAGCCAAAAAAAATATGGAACTCATTACCTCCAGCGTGTGTAACTTGTAAATGATTTGCATAAGTTACTGGTAGATTTGCGGGAGATCCCCACACCAATCTCATAGCTTTTTCTTTCAACCGATCTTCTAGGTTCGCCATACAAATCCTCCGTCTTATAATACTTGCCTTTTAATCATCTAATAAATTTCATATTGTAAATTGATTATATATCATTTAACGTTAAAACAGAACTATTAGAGTAGCTGGTTACTCCCCCCCTTACCATTTTAATTCTCCAATTTGTTCGGTAAAAGACCTTCATCTCTTTAGAGTTTTTGGTTTTATTTTATAGAGCCGATTATAATATAAAATGAAACTGACTTAAGACCTTCCTCCTATTAATGTGTATCAGGTAATTCAAAACCCAAAGTACACCTGCATTTTGCATTAGTACAATTATGAGGTATTGGCATATTCTTTAAAGCCTCATCAATGGTAAAAGTCATCTCACTTAACTTTTTACATTCATCACAAACAAGTTCATCATTACAAGTCTTAACTTTTACAACCATCTCGACACTCAAGTCCTTGTTAAGCCTTTTTATTTCAAGTAATTTTTCTCTAAATTTCTTAGCCGAAGCCTCGTTTTCAGCCTTACCCTCAAGTAATTCCATTTTGTGAGCTTGCGCCAAAACCTCGTCAGTGCTTTTTCCCTCAGATTTTAAAATATCCGCCATAGCTAAATAAATTAATTGTCTATCGTAATAACTCTTTTTAGGTGTGTTAATGATGTTTAGTATTCTCCAAGATGTATCATTCACAGAAGCAAGAAAACCAAACTCTCCACTAAGTTCCTCCCTTGTTTTATCAAACATTTTTTGAGTAATGCCTAATTGTCTTACCCAAAAATTTTCCAACCAATCCTTAACACTTTTTGCGTCTTCAGTGTATAACTTACCGCTACTAACAAAAATATAGTTTTCACACTCAGGACATTTTTTCTTTCTCGTTGGTGCTTTCTCAAAACCAAAGCCACAATAAGGACAAGTATCTTTTGTAGGTTTTGGAGTAGCAAATTTATACTCATTATCTTTGCGACCAAACAGCTTTTTCATAACCTCACCTTACTTAATCTTCAAATCATTTATATAATAACTTTCTACTCGGAACTTACCATTACCCATATAAGTAAGCTCACAACTATAAGGAATTCGCGCCACTTCCCCAGAAGAAGAATTTTTTGCGAAAACAAAGGAGATAATCGCCCATTTATTACCTGAGGTATTCACAGTTGCACTTTCGTCAAGACTTAAAAAAACAGCCTTAGAGGGCTCTTTTAAATTCTCTTTGACTAAATCATTACAAAAATTGTAAGCATCTGATGCAACATTTAGTTTCTCTCTATCCCAATCATCGCGTATACTCCCCTCTCCACTCTCAGCATCACTGCCAACACCACAAGCAAGTATAGATAACACAATAGAAAAGCCAATAACCCAAAACACCCAAGCCTTTTTCATATCCTCACCTTTCTACTAATTTCTGTTTAGAGCAATGACCTAAAAGACCAGAAGACCATTAGTCTAATTATATAAGTAAATTGTTTTTTTAATGATTAATATAAGTGTTTCCCAAATAGGTTTCCTTACCATTGTTCAATAAACCAGCAGATGATAGTTTGAGACCTCCCAGATGAAAGGGTAAACCTAGACCCGAAGGGAGTTCTAAAATGACAGCTAGCACTATCAAGATTTTTATTCGTTTAAATAATTTGTGAGTGAGAGAACTGCAAAACAATATTATAATTATTGTTATCCGTTGGTATCTACTTGTGTGGGAATGAAAATATTATGGTCTTTTTAGATACACAATTCATCTCTTATGAATTCAAAGGAGTCTTTAAGGGTGAAGTCCAAGGTAAGTATATTTCGTCAATCGTAGCAAGTGAATTCTTATTACAGTTGAATTCAAAACCTAGTGAAGCTAATTATTATCTACCATATAGACTCTCATTCAGGAAAACCGCTAGCGAAGATCTTTCAACACATTTTCCAGATATTTACCATAAAAAACCATACAATAAATTATTGACAGATAGAATAGTTTTCGATTTTGGTCAAACATACGAACCTATTACTCAATTTTCTAACTTATCTTTAGCTAATGCGATAAATCACGGAAAGACACAACTTTTTTATAATGGAATTAGCGCCTTGGACAAAAGAAAAAGAAAAGTAATTAAGAGAAGATTTAATTTTTTACTTGACAATAAAATTATTTGTAAAACAATACATCAAGACATTGTAGAAACAGGATATCAATTATTAGATGAATTTTTACTAAGTCATAATCCCAAACAAAATTTCAGAAATACTTGGAATGATATTTTAATTTTTGCATCCGCAATTCAATCATCAAAACCATTGATCACGTACGATAATGAACTTAGTAGATTCATTACTGAACATTATGCTAAATCTATTTCAACAATTCAAAAACAATTCTCACTAGTTGAATTCGAAGAAGAAAAGAAACCAGAAAAATTCAGACATAAAGAAAGTAAAGGTTATATTAATCGGGGCTGGAGAGTAATTTTTAAAAGATAGAAGTTGGCGTAATGTTCTTTCTGTTATTCTTGAACTCCCACTCATTTTTTCCGTAGATTTGGTTAGTTGTGTATAATATAAATATCAGTTTACTTTCATCAGACAGGCAAGTATTTCATCAACTCCTGTTTTTAGTAAGAAATCTAATGAGGGATTATTCTTAGAAAAAAAAGTGTTGTCGAAAACTATGGAAAATTCGAAATTTAAATTACATCCTATTCTCTGGTATCTCGTTGGAGTAATTGTGGTTGGTTTCTTAGCAAGAGCCTGTGATTCAGAACTTGATTTAAGTGGATCTCGATTTCCTGGTGACACAGAATATTCTGAGAATAGAGCAATAGAACAAGAGTTCCTTGAAGGTAAAGAAGAAGTAGAAAGAATAAGGAGCGACCCTTGCTTAGAAGATATTATACACGGTGTGCCTGAAGAGTATAGTCGTTGTGGAACTTCCTCATATTCTACATCGGATCAATTGTATGAATCTAACGAGTCTTCTACAGGAGAAGATAAATCAATAACCAGTAATTGTTCCTGTGTAAATAACACATACAATTGTAAGGATTTTGCTACACAAAGGGAAGCTCAAGCCTGTTTTGAACATTGTCTATCCATAGTTGGTTATGATATTCACTGGCTTGACGATGACGATGATGAAAGAGCTTGTGAGTTAAACCCCTAGATCTATTGAAATTCAGTTTTAGGAACATTAATATTTTATTAATTTATTTTCAAAAATTTATTAGAAAGGAAAATGCCATAATCTGTCCAAAATGTAAATCGGAAAACGTAAAAATAGAGATGGTGACTGAACAAAAATTCAAACGTAAGAGAAAAGGTTTTCTGTATTGGGTCACAATAGGTTGGTTTGTCGAATTAATGCTGTGGTTATTCCTGACATTACCAAAATTAATTTATGAACTTTTCAAACCGAGAAAATATAAAGTGAAATCCAAAACCAAGAAAATAGCAGTCTGTCAAAATTGTGGTCACTCTTGGAAAGTCTAACATTCACAAAATCAACTTTTTAAGGTACGCGATCCAATCCTTACCATTCCAATCTTATTTAGCTAAAATTCTGCATTGGCAACCCAAAATAATGGCTTGTAAATGGTGTGTAACGGGTTTTTTAATCCTAAAATGAGGTAAGTAAACGTTACTGGGAAACCATATTTGATTAGAATGCGTTCTATTGGCTTAGAAACCATAATTAGAAAAGATAGGTATTTATAAAGCCCCCTTAATATTTTCTGCTTACAATCGATTTAGGTGCGTGATATTCTCATCGATTTTTTCGGTTTTTCTGTCATAAAATCACCAGAGATTAATAGTGGACGCGACGGGAATCGAACCCGTTTTGGTTATAAAATTTTCTGCGATCAAGATTATTACGTATGATTCTTATAACCACGAAACCTTACGCGCCCATAAAATTTTTACCGATGCGCAACCACATAAACTTTGAAAGTGTCTTCTATTTTTCGACCCGCCGATGTTTGGATCACACAAGTGCAACGATACCAAGTATTTGGTGTCCCGCCTTCCAGCCAGATCTTGACGTTGTCACCAGAAATTGTCGGATCTCCCACCTGCGTAATTCCAGCTTCGATCTCAGTCTTGATAATCGATGTAACTGTTTCACCATCATCCAGCCGTCCATCGAAATTGAAAACATAATCAAGTAATTCGTCGTCACCCTTTTTGTCAGGCATAATATAAATCATAATTTATTCTCCAATCAGAAATCCCC
>JAFGID010000094.1 GCA_016929735.1 Ignavibacteriales bacterium
ACCCCTTGTGAAATGGTATTTAAAAACGTTTCGGCTGGATATTAAAAGCGACTATGAGCAATACGAAAAATATTGCACCAATATCGATGCGGCTGATCCCTGGAAATTGAAAAAAGCCATAATGAAACTATGGAATTGGGAAGGTTGGGATTTATTGCCAAAGATTGAATTTCCAATTTTAATTGCCGGCGCATCCAAAGATTCACTGCACGAGCCGGAAAATCTTAAGAAAATGGTTTCTATGTTGAAAAATGCAACTTATGTTGATCTTGAGACAAATAAAGGGACACATAGTAATAAAATGGTGGAAGAGATGAGAAAATATATTAGTACTTTATAAAAAAGGCGACAGCAACTGTCGCCTTTTGTGATTTTTATTTGTTTTATCTTTTGAATTTCAGGTTGATCAGGATATTCCTTTTTCCATCTTCTCCAAATTCTGTTTATATCCTTCGCTGTCAGGTCGTAACTCGACCGCCTTTCTCATGGCGTTTAAAGCTTTTTCCTTTTCGCCAGATTCGAAGTAGAGCCAGGCAAGTGTATCCCAGATATTGGCAGCCTCAGGATCTAATTTGACCGCTTTTTCAGCCAGTTCAACACCGTGGCTAAAATTATCTTTCAATTTATTTACATAAATGCCCCAGGCATAACGATTCATCAGTGATGCATCGTCAGGGAATTTGGTAAATGCGAGTTCAAAATTCTTTGTGTAGCCATCGAAATTCTCAATGTGCTCGTAATAATCTCCCAGCATGTAATAGCCCTGTATTGCATCTCTTGAGTCGAGCTGGGTTATCTTTTGAGCCAGCTCCAGCGATTCCGGGTATTTTTGTTCAAATTTATTATCAATAACAAACCAGCCATAGCGAACCATCCATTTTGGCTGGTCAGGCATTTTTTGCATTGCACTTTCGTAATACGCCAGCATTTTTTCTTTGTCATTTTTGATTCGGTAATGGCGAACGATGGTGTCATATCCAATATCATTCATTTCTGGATCCGTGTTTTTTACCATGAATTTTTCTAACGGCTCAATATTTCCATTCGCCCTGACGTCCATGACCATCAAACCAAACTTTGATTTAACTGTATGTCCAGATTCATTTTCAGGATCAAGCTCAATCACTTTTTGGAAATAGGGTACTGATTTTTCTCCTTCCCAACGATCGACATGTTTCATTGCCAGTTGAAAATTTAAATCGACATTATCAGGATTTTCTGTTATTTGGGACAACAATGATTTGAGCGTGTTTTTATTGGCGGTATATTCTTTAATTCTTTCAAAGTAAGGCGCTTTATCGCCATCGAAGCCAGCGATTCTGTCAATTTCTTCGCCAGCAGGGGTTAAAAACAAAGCCGAAGGAAAGCCACGAATATCATATCTTTTGCGGAAATTTTCCTGCTCTTTCAGACCCGCATTAATTTTAACGCTGACATAATTTTCATTGATAAACTGACCGATCACTGAATCTTGAAAGACCACCTGGTCCAAAACTCTGCATCCGCCTCAGCCAAAAGACCAGACATCAACCAGAATTGGTTTATTAAGCTTTTGTGCCTTTTCAAGAACTTCGTCAAAGCTTAAATCTTCAAATTTGACGCCAACGGGTCCGCTTTTTTGGCTGCTCAATTCAGCTTCATCGCTTGAAGAACAGGAAATTAAAAAGAATGCCAAAATGACGACCAGTAATCTTTTCATTGAAAACCTCTTTTCGTTAATGAATAAATTTGTTTTTCATGATGAGAAATGAGTTCGATTGACCTTATGCTACGACAAATATTGATAAAAGATGCGATTTTATTTTGTTTGTGATTTTGCATTTAAAAGTTGGAATTTGCAGTCGTCTGCGCTTTGTTTTAAGCGCAAATAGCTGGTCTGAACATTCTTTCACCCAGATAAATCTGGGTGTTATCTCAATGAAGGTATTGAAACAGCACCCGAATTCATTCGGGTGCTCTACATTGTCCCGAAAACCTTCAAACCACTTTAGTGGTTTTACGAACCAATAACTGGGTGATTACTACCGATTCGATTTTCTACTTGACAAACCAAAATTATTTAGCTATATTATTTTTAGTTGATTATTGAATTGAAACGTATTATATTTTACTCATATTAAATCAACACAAAATAATACAGTTGAATTACCTCAAGCATGGATAAATGCCATGAAATTTGAATGGGATGAGCACAAACGAAAAATCAATCTTCAAAAACATGGAATAGATTTTCAAGAAGCAGATGAAATTTTCAATAATCCAATGTTGATGAAGATGGATAGACGCCTCGATTACGGTGAGGAACGTTATATTGGTTTGGGCGTAACTCAAAAATGTGTTGTATTAATTGTCTATACAGAACCAACTGAAGAAACAAATAGAATTATTTCAATTAGAAAAGCAACAAAGCATGAAAGGAAAATATATGAAAAATATCTCACAAACAGATTGGGAAAGAGTTAATAAATTATCAGATGATGACATTGATTTCTCTGATATTCCAGAGACTACTGAAGATTTTTGGAAGGACGCTGAATGGTATTTACTACCAAAGCAAGACAGTCTAATTAACGTTTTAAGACGGTATAATTTAAAGCATAATGATATAAAAATGCTTGTAAGGTTGGTAGAAAGATTAGCCCATTAGTTTCCAACAAAATGTCATCCGAATTCTTGTGCTACTCGTAACGGTCCGATTTTCTGCTTGATAAACCAAAATTATTTAGCTATATTATTTTAGTAGATTTGTAAACTAAAATAAAATAGCTGCATTTTGACAGCAAATATACTATCATAATATCATGTTATTAACTTTAGATACAAATATTTTATACCAGAGATTTTAAAAACGCTGAGCTAAAATTTGATCAACTAAAAATAATTACGCCAGGCGAGTTTGCAAAAATGTGGAGAGAAAAATATGGCTAAAGCAAGTGTATTGACAATTCGTGTACCCATTGAATTAAAGCATAGAATCGCATCAGTTGCCCAGGAACAAGGTGTATCAATAAACCAACTTGCGATGTATATGTTTACCAAAGAAATTGGAAATTTAGAAGCCAGTCAAAATATCTCAAAATATTGGAAGGACTATTCTATCGAAAAAATATTGTCGGATTTTGATGAAGTGATGGAAAAAGTTAAAGATAGACCTGTCCCTGACTGGGATAAAATAGAAAGCAATTAAATCGATTTTTTTCTTATTATGTACATAACAAGCCGAACAAATGGTTTCATATTACAAAGAAACTGCACACGAAAGAAGAGCATGGCAAGCTGGAGACTTTATTGATGAATATTGATAAAAAATTTCAGCCGACCAAACCGCTGTGTTTCAATTTTAGTTCGGTGGGAATTTGAGAAGTGTGTGTATTGTATTTGTTTTATGTTAAACTCTCTTTAAAGAATTCCATTTTTTTCAATTTGTAACTATTCGATTTTTTGCTTGACAAACCAATATTGTTTAGCTATATTTGATTAACTAAATTGAATTTTGAAATTAAAAGCCGATTAAAAAATATCCACTAATTAATTGGAGGTGTGCTATGAAAAACAATATTTTCCAAAAAATTAAAAGTATCAATTCTTATACTTTCATTATTATCATCATCATTGCTTTGTTCTTTATCTTAGATGTTACATTATCAATTGCCCAAACCGCGGATACAAGTAAGTATGGTTTTGAAAAATGGGAGATGGGCTGGGTTGTACAAGACTATAAAACAGTTAAAGGGGCAACTGGTATTAAAGTAAATAATAGAATAAAAAAAATAGGAGAATACTCATTAGAAATTACACTTAACCTCAATGGAGCTACTGAAGAATATCCAGAGAGGCATCCAACGCATAATTCAGGAGAAGTATATGTAAATCTTCTTCAAAATCCACCTGAAAACATGGAAGGTGAAATTGTTGGTCCAATAAATTTAGAGGGGAAAAAAATTAGTTGTTGGGTCTATGTTCCAAAAGGTATTGGAGCTGGAGGCGATTCACATCGTCCAAATGGTGTACAGCTTTATGCAAAATCTGTTATAAATCTTGGACAAGAAGATGAAAAGTGGTGCAGTAAGTATGGATCTTGGAAAGATTTAAGTGGGAAAGAAGGAAGATGGTTTAAAATATTTTTAGCAATCGATAGAAAAATGCCTTATGGTGGATACATGGAAAGTTGTTTTGATCCAAAAAAGATCGTAATAATTGGAGTGAAGTTCGGAATTGGTGATTATTCTAGAGCTAATTATGAAGGGCCAGCATACATTGACGCGGTTGACTGGGAATAAAAAAATGTCCTACAGAAGAAAAAGAAAACTAAATATTGACAAACATAGCCAAAAAGCATTAGGAGTAGTTGCGATTGCTACTGCTATAATTTCTGCGACAGTAACGTTAGCTGGCTATTTCATAGGTAGCAAGATTAGTCAAGCAACGATAGAATCTTCTAAACAAGATATTGTCAAAGAGCTTATTTTAACTTTATATGATTCATCAAATCCAGATAAACAAAAAGGAGCAGCAATTGGATTATCAATATATAAGGACACTGCAATTACTCCTTTAATCTCTGTCTTAAGGGATAGTGCACTTTTTGAATATTCCGTAAGGTCACTATATGAAATTGGTGAAAATGCAATAGAGAGACTTCTTTATATAATTGACACATCAGGGGATTATGATCAAAGAATTATTGCATGCAGGGCAATCTGTGAAATGAAGTTGATTAGTAGAAGTGACATCGCTAAAAAATTTTATTATTTACTTGAAATTAACAAATCCGCCTCGAATAATAATACCTATAAGTCAAAAATCTCTGCGTTGAACGGATTGTTATTGTATGGTATATCAATTACAAATTGGAAGGAGACTTTTGAAGATTATGATTTTTCTAATATTAATTTCACAAGCTCCATCTTCAAAAAACAGGAACTAATTATTCCGCGAATTAATGCTGATAGTTCAAATTTTTCTAAATCTTATTTTCAATTTATTAATTTTTCAAATGGCAATTTAAAAAAATCTAACTTTTCATATTGCTCAATTGATTCAGGCATTTTTCTAAAATGTTCTCTTCAGGGTTCTAATTTTGAAAAGGTAAAATTAAGTAATTGCATATTTGATAATTCCAAATTACAAAATTCTAATTTAAAAAATTCAATGATTAATCGTTGTAATTTTAAAAAATCAATTTTTGTAAATATTGATTTACAAAATTCTAAAATATATAATTCTGATTTTACAGGTGCGACCATAATAGATATTGATACAACAAATACTTATATAGATAAAGAGACATTATCAACTATGAAAGTATCAAATTAATTTATAAAGAATGCGGCTAACATTTTCATTTACTTAATCCGCATTGCTGCAGTGAATTTTCGAAATTATTGTATAATATAAAAGGAAAATTTTTAAGCTTCTTTTGTAATATTGATTTGAAATGTCGACGATAGTCAATTGATGAATAACCCTTATTTGTTTGTTAAAAAACAAAATCTTTATTCAAAGCAGAAAAATGGCAAATTGAGTATCAAACAAAAATTTTCATCTAAAAATCCATAACTTTTCACCATCCTTATTGGAATATCTGGAGGAGATTGCGATGAAAATGATATATATTTCTATTATTATGTTTCTCTCTATTTTACCTGCAATGACTAATAACCTGCTATGGGCTGGTTCTGTTATTTATGTGGATGGCAGTAATACTGGTTATGAGGATGGAAGTAAAGAACATCCATATAATACCATTCAAGAAGGGATAAGCGCATCGTCTGATTGGGGAGATACAGTACAAGTTGCGACTGGGGCATATTACGAATGTGTGTCAATTTATAAAAATCTCACACTTATTGGTTCAGGGAGAAACAATACCAATATAATTGCTACTTCAATTGATTCGAATACTGTTTCCTTCACAGAGGGCGCTACAAGTGGAACAATAATTGAGAAATTCAAAATTACATCAGGAAAATATGGGATATATTGTGGAACGTATTCTTATCCAACTATTAAAGATAATATTATCAGCAACAACTATCGAGGTGTTTATTGTGCTGATCATTCAAACCCAGATACTATTGCTGACAATGAAATTAGTAGCAATATTGATGACGGAATCTTTCTTAAGTGGCATACAAGCCCTCTAATTAAAAATAACAACATCAATAACAACGGAGAGTGTGGTATTGAGTCTGATGATTCAGGTGCAACCATCGATCATAATATCATAACTAATAACTCTATCGGTGTTTATCATAATTGGTTAAAAGATATGATCATTACTAACAATATTATTATTGACAATTCCAATTATGGTATTTATTGCAATAACACCTACTCTGACAATCCTACTATTACTAATAATATTATCTCTGATAATTCTATTATGCTAAATTTTCGTTCGAATCCAATTTATGTAAATAACACCACTGTAAATTGTGGAATTTCCTGTCGTTTGAGTTGTTATCCAATCATTATGAATAATATAATTATAGAAGGCTTCATTAATACAGTAAATGATAGTCTTCCATTAATTGACTATAATAATATGTGGAATAGTCAGTATATCAACTGTACTGCAGGACCTCAAGATATTTCAGCTGATCCTCTATTTGTTAATCCTGAAAGTAACGATTATCATATTTCTCCCAACTCTCCTTGTATTGATGCTGGTAATCCAGAGCAACAATATAATGATCCAGAAGATTCAGCAAATTTTGGATATGCTTTATATCCAGCACTTGGTACTGTTATAAATGACATGGGTGCTTATGGTGGACCTGGTGCTGCCAATTGGTGTGTTATGACTAATATTAATCCTAACCATCAGGAATTAAAAAAATTAATCATTAGCTATAGACTCTTATATAACTACCCAAATCCTTTCAATTATGGAACGAATATATTTTTTTATCTCCCCAAAGACGAAATGGTGACGCTTAAGGTCTACGATATGCTCGGTCACGAGGTTCGGACACTTATGAACGAGATCAAACAAGCAGGTACACATAAAGCTTCATTTGATGCATTAGATTTATCCAGCGGTCTTTATCTTTACAGGTTAGAAACTCCCTCTTTTACGCAGTCTTGTAAGATGTTATTAATAAAATAATTAGTTGTATATAGCGATTGGGGCTAACATTAGCGTTAACTTTTCAACCAGAAACCTTAAAAATGCCAAAGACCCCAAAATAATAGCCAACAACATAAATAAACCTAACAATAAAAAAACAGCGCCCGATCCAAGACCAAACGCTGTTCTTGAAATGAAATAATTAATTCCATCTATGAAACCAGGTTTGAATTACAATAAGTCATTCATCGATTATTCAGCCCCTGTTTTTACCACTCCAAACGATTTCACCACCAAAGCCAGCAACAAAAATATCCCCAAAAACAAAATCACTGCTGGACCGCTGGGCACATCCATTTTCCAGGAGAAAAACAGTCCGAACATGGTAACGATGGTTCCG
>JAFGID010000095.1 GCA_016929735.1 Ignavibacteriales bacterium
ACCTGATGATGTACTTGTTTTTGTCGTTGTTTTTGTATTACTGCTTTTTTGTCCTGGATATATTAGTAATTTTTGACCGACAGTAATCTTTGTTCCCGATAGATTATTCCAGTTTTGGATATTGTCAACAGAACAACCATATTTTGTTGCAATCTCACTTAAAGTTTCACTCTTCTTAACAATATGATTTACCTCTGATGTTTTCTTTGTTTCGACCAAGTTGTTTGATTTTGTTTCATTTGATTTATCTTTTGAAATCACCTCATTAGAATTGACATCACTATAAATTTTCAGATTCTTACCAGCAACAATTTTATTGTCTTTAAGACTATTCCATGATTTTATCTCATCAACTTTGACTTTGAATTTATTAGCAATATCATAAAGATTATCACCCGGTTGAATGGTATAATTGAATTCATTGCTCCCCTTCTTTGTTGTGTTACTTCCATAAGATTGGGGATTCTCTTTGCCTGTTAATTTTAATTTCTGACCAACAACAATTTTATCACTAGTCAAGTTATTCCATTCTTTTATTTGTTTAACAGAAACACCAAACTTAACTGCAATAGTACTTAAATTATCCCTTTTCCTAACAATGTAAGAAGTCTGATTTTTTATTTCAGTTGTTTTTTTATTGTTATCAACAGTAACATAATCATAATTTTTATCACCACCTACCAAAATTTTTAAGGATTTACCAGCAATAATTCTATCAGATTTCAAATTATTCCATTTCTTAACCTGACTAACCGACACCCCGTATTTATTTGCTATAGTACTTAAGAACTCCCCTTTTTTAATTTTGTGTTTTATCCATTTACCTTCGGGATAAAGAATTCCATCTTTTTGCTCTTGTGAAAGTTCGTTTAATGAAGCATAATAATCCTTTTGCTCTTCTGGTACATAAAGAGTCAACTCCTGACCTACATATACATTTTTTGTATAAGCAATATTATTCCAGTTACGAACATCCGATGCTCTGCAACTAAAAAGATTAGCTATTCCTGCAATATTATCATTCTTCTTAACAGTATATTGAATTGCAACTTTTCCTTCAGGTATAATTATCTCAATTGTATCATTCATTTTTTGAGAATACAATGAATAGTAATCCGTATCCTCTCCATCTGTATTTACAACTAACTGATATGGAGTTTCTCCATTATCTTTATAAATACTTTCATCGTCAGCATATGAGATGTCAGTATTAAAGTTCACATCACCTTCAGTAAAATCTGAAATTGGTATTTTTAATTGAACTCCAGAATAAAGTTTTGTCTTAACAGTTACATTATTAAACTTAGCTAATTGCACGGTACTAATATTATATTTATTGGCGACCTTAGTAAGTGTTTCTCCTTTTTTAACATTATGAACAATATAAGTTAATTTTGCATCCTCTGGTACGTTAGTCAAATTAGAGGCAAACATATCGTAAGACACTGTCGGTATCTTTAATGGATAACCACCATAATAATCCTTTGGTGTGCAATATTGTGTTAATTCAGGATTCATATCCTGAAGAATATCAAATGTAACACCTGCACATTTGGATAGTACATTCAAATCTATTGATTCATTAACTCGATAAACTGTATAATCGTAGGGTTTTTCATAATCAATATTTGTAAAACCGTATTTTTCAGGTTGGCTTGCAATAAGAGTAACAGCAATATATTGAGGAACATAATTTTGTGTTTCTTTTGGAAGGTGTTTTCTTATAGCCCAGAAATCTGAAGAACCAGCTTTTTTAATTGCTTTACGGACCCGACCTTCACCACAGTTGTATGCTGCCAATGCCAGATACCAGTCACCTAGTGAATAATATAAATCTCTTAGGTGTCTTGCTGCTGCATAGGTTGATTTTTCCGGATCTCGTCTTTCGTCAATATGGAAACCGACTTTCAAATCATATAAAGAACCTGTTGCTTCAATAAACTGCCACAACCCAACAGCTTTTGCCCAAGAACGTGCAGTCGGATTCAAGGCACTTTCCATCATACTAAGGAAAATTAATTGTTGCGGGACTTCCTCTTCTGCAAAAATCTTAGCCATCATTGGAAAATACTTACCGGATCTGCTCAACCATTTAGCCATCGTAGAACGTTTTTTACCCGTAAAATATTCTATATATTGTTCAACATATTGGTTAACATCCAACTTGAAATCACCAACATATATAGTCGAAGTTTTAATTTCCTCTTCAGTCTCTTCTATTTCAGGCATATGTTTACTTAACCATTTTTCAAATGCCGTACTCGAAGCATTTTCAGGTAATTCTTCAAGGTTATCAATAAATGTCTGATAATCTTCGACTATAGAAATTTCCAATTCAGAATATGCTTCATTCTCCTCAATTCCTCTGAAATAGCTTAAATTATTTATTATTGTTAAAGCTGACTCGTAATAATTTAATGCTTCTGCGTTATCTCCAGCATTCTGTCGAGATAAAGCAGACATATAATTTTGTCTTGCATCTTCCAATAATTCATTAATAACAATACCAATTTCAACGCTCGATAATGAATCTGATTGATTTGAATTATCATTTTTTGATATTTTATCGGACGGAGAACAGGAGATAAAAATAATAACAATTAGAAATGACAAGAATAGGATTGATTTTTTCACAATTCCTCCAAGAAAATTTATATTCAATTACAATTTAACATCTTAGTTAATTATTGTCAAGTGTTTTCTCAAATAATCTTTACATCTTATTATATTTCAACAAATTGAGATATAAACATATTGATTTAAAAATTACATTTTTATCAGTTTAAATAAACTTTTATTATGTTTTTTTATACGTACATCTTTTTTCTAAAAACTTATTGTCCAATTATTCGACATACGAAAATTAGATATTAGATACGAAAACGAAATTAAATATACTATTAAATATAAGTTTAAATTTAAACTATTTGATATTAAAATGATTATTTCAATTTTTTCGTGGTGCAAATATAATAATATAATTTTATTTCAAAAAAAATTAACTTGCTATCCTTTCCATTCTTTTCTTTTGAAAAAATTTATCTAATTGCTTAACACCATATGCAAATAAAAGTCCAATAGCAGCACCTATCAAAGCTCCACCCAAAACATCAGATGGATAGTGAACGCCAACATATACCCTTGACAATGCCATGAGTGTTGCTCCACCAATTAAAATCCACTTTAATTTCGGAAATATTTTATAAAAGAAAAATGCTGCTGCAAAATTATTTACCGCATGGGAAGAAGGGAAGGAAAAAGCACTAGGGCAACCAACACTTTCAAAAATATTTGCACTGATAACCTGACATGGCCTAACTCTTTCAACTAATCCTTTTATTACTGAACTACTTAACTGATCAGTTACCGTAATTAAAATAAGTGACCCGATTACTGCAATTTTACCAATTCTCCCCCCTTTGAAAAAACAAATCAGTAGTAAGATTAAATATGCAATATACCAATGTTTTACTTCTGTAATAAACGGAAATAATTTATCAAAGACAGAATTTGAGATAGTTTGATTAAAGAAATTAAAGACAGCAACATCAATTGAATATAAAAAGTCAATCATAAAAATTTTCTATTTTATTTTTAAATTTATTTTTTTGATTTTAATGCACCTGTTAATCCTTCATAATTTGTTAACTCAGCATCTATAGAACCAATTAATATTTCAGCTTTTACTTTTACAGGTATTTTTTGAATATCATTTGTTAACCAAATAAGTAATCTTCCATCGCTTTTATACAACCCTCCTTCAGAAATCAGTGGTTCAACAATTAAACATTCAAATTTTCCAGCAACGACTGAAATGGTTTCTTTACCCCAATATACTACGTGCAGAGGATATACTTTATCTTTATAAAAATTTTCCAAATAAAATTTATCACCTTTTTTCATATTAGAAAAATCATAAGTACGAACAAGATAAAAAGCCGAGACAATATCATTTACATAAAGAGGAATATCGTACGTTCCTTCAGAAGTTTTTGCTTTTCCAATTCTTTGGTCAAAAAATGCAGAGAAATCACGGGAGTAACCCCCCTCGCGTATATGCTGCTCGAACCGCCACGGAAATAATCCTTCAACATCAATGTAAGTTTCATATCTATCTCGAACACGATAGAACAAATCAAATGCTGATGTTGTATTCACTGTAAAAAGCACGTGATAAGTATCACGAACAGAAATTTTTTTTATTTTTGACACGTGGAAAACTGCTACACCAGCTGTAATAAATCCATAATTAACATCAAAAGTTAGTTTCTCACCAAGCTTAAAGGAATTATTCTCTATTTTTCGAAATTCAAAATCCTGAGATAAAATAGGAGTTATAATAATAACAAAAAAAATGAATTGTTTAATAATTAAAGATAATCTAAACATAACATTCTATAATAAATTTTTGATTTTTTCATACAATGGGCCCATTTCTATTGTTTCCATACATTTAAGTTTTTCGCATTGCTTCCTTGTACAATTTGAACAATTTATTGGTGGAACAACTATTATTTTTTTTTCAGTATATGGTCCCCATCTGTTCGCTGAGCAGGCTTTTATCTTTGGGTAGAATCCCACAACATTTTTTTTCATAGCCGCTGCAATATGTATAGGACCTGTTGAATTAGTTATTAATATCTTACTTTTATTAATTAATGCAATTAACTCTTTTAAATTAAACAATCCTGCGGAATTAATCACCTTATTATTTAATACTAAACTACTACACAGTTCTTTTTCTTTTTCGTTACCCGTTAATACTATTGCGAGGTCCGATTTTGATGAAATCAATTTTATTAATTCTGTAAATTTTCTTAGTGGTAAATCAATCGCACTACCACCACTCCCTGGATGGACGATAATAAACTCTTCCTTTATTTTATTCTTAACAAGATATTTTTCGACTGACTTATTTGCTACTTCATCTATTTGAATATCGAAAGAAACATTTTCAAAGTTTGATTTGAAATTAATATTTATCTCTGTTAAAAGTTTTATATTAAATTCTAGCTCATGTTTTTCTCCATATTTTCTATGTTCAAACACTTTTTTAGTAAATAAAAATGAATACCACCTATATCCGCTACCAATTCTATGCTTAATTTTAGAAAATAATAAAATTAGAGCCATTTTCAAAGTTGGATTAACAACAATACAACAATCGAAATTTCCTTTTTTTATTTGTGTTACGTTATCTTTTATAATAATTTTTCCATTTTTTTCTTTTACTACTAAAATGCTATCAATATAAGGATGATTATATAAAATATCTTTTGTGTATTCTTTTACAAGGAAAGTTACTTTGCAATCGGGATAATTTTGTTTAATTATTTTCGCAAGAGGTAGAGATAAAACAACATCACCGATTCTATCTGTTCTCACTAATAATATGTTTTTTATTTTATTCATTTTTTTGAAACATAGGGATTATGCTTAATATAAAACCGCCAAGGCAAATCCACTGATTTTTTTATCCCTATCCGAGTTGACTGACAAACCGAAATATTTTCATTCTTAACGTTTGCAATAAAAATATTATCTTCTGTTAAGTCAATCCCATTATCTTTCCTATTAATATCCAATGCTTGACATATTTTTCCCGGTCCGTTCGTGAGTCCTATTTTATCTTTTTCAGAAATTACTTTTCTTTTATATCGATTCATTGCTAAAACATCCCAACCGATAATTGGTTCTAATGCTCTCAATAAAACAGCTGCACCTGTTCCTTCTTCCCCAGTAACAACATTAGCACAAAAATGAATGCCATATGTAAAATATACATATAAAAAACCAGCTCGTCCAAACATAACTTTATTTCTATTTGTCATTCCTTTGAATGAATGAGAAGCTTCATCATCAATCCCATCATAAGCTTCGACCTCTACAATCTTGCATACTATTTGATTCTCTTTATCAATTTTTACTAATAACTTGCCTAGAATATTTTTTGCAATAGTCAACACATCTTTCTTGTAAAATTCTCTTGGTAATTTATTTTTAAGATATGTTTTAATCATTTGAAAGATTAATTATACTTGATTTAGGTATCTTTTAAGTAGGTTTAGTTTTTTATTTAATTCGCGAGCTTTTTCAGGTTTTTCTTTTATTAGTGATTCGTAAATTTTTATGGCATGTTCATAATTGCCTTGCTCAATATAAATATCGGCTAATGTTTCAGAATATATTTCATCTGATTGCTGCATATATTTCTTGTATGATTCATCTGATTTTTCTTTAACGATATCATTAAAAATAATTGTTAAGTCTTCCTTCGGTTTGTAAATTAATGAGCTACCTTCACCTTCTGTTAGCAAAGGAAAAGATTTATTTTGAATTAATGATCTTTCAAATTCCTCATCAATAAATTTTATTCTTCTACTTTTTATCATTTTCCAAATAAAAAATAAGTGGTTTAGCATAAATTGCTTGGACCACTTAAAGTAAAAATAATAAGAACTAATTAAACTATTTTTTTCAAAGTCGAACGTTTTAGCGATAGTACCGCAATTAATGAAAAGCCCAAGAAAAACATTAAATGGAAAGGTATTGCTGCGACCTCAAGAAAATAAATTGAAGCAACAACACCAATCAAACAATAAAAAGCTAACATTAATTCAATAATCGCAGATTTATCAACTTTGGTATTTTTAAAATATTTATTTTTTGTGAAAGAATCACCTTTCTTCATAACTTTATATTTGGGTGTCCTAATAAAAGCACTTTTCCTGTTTAGTAATCCTTCAATAACTGCACGGGTATTATTCAAAGCCATACCCATACTACCAGCCATAAAAAGTGGGAAATAAACTATTTTTTTTCTCCAGTCAGTATGAACATCTTTTTGTGCATAAAAGTAAAATAAAAATGAACTAACAAATGCTAACACAAAAATTGCCATTAAATTAAATATATTTCCCCATGGACCACTATTTTTAATAAAGATAAGTGGAACGTTTAGAATACCTGCCATCAAAATAAAAGGAAATACAAAATTGTTTGTCAGATTAAACGTGCCTTGCAGTTTTATCCTCAATGATACTTTAGATTTCCAAACAAGGGGCAAAGTTTTTTTCATCGTCTCAATAGCTCCTTTTGTCCATCTAAATTGCTGTGCCTTTAATGCGTTCATTTCTAAAGGTAATTCTGCTGGAGTTGTGAAATCACGAAGATAGATGAATTTCCAACCTTTCAATTGAGCACGATAACTTAAATCCAAATCTTCGGTTAAAGTATCTGTGTGCCAATTTCCAGCATCTTCGATACATTCCTTCCTCCATACACCGGCGGTTCCATTGAATTGGATAAAAAATCCTGCCTTGTTCCTTACGCTTTGTTCTATTACAAAATGCCCATTTAAAGCAAGAGCTTGAACTTTTGTAAGCATTGAATAATCTTCATTTAAATGTTCCCATCTAGATTGCACCATACCAACTTTAGGAGAAGAAAAATACCTTAAAGTTTGCTTTAAGAAATCGGGTTTTGGCATGAAATCCGCATCGAAAATAGCAACGAATTTTCCTTTTGCAGTTTTTAATCCTTCCTTCAATGCACCTGCTTTGAAACCAACTCTATTATCTCTTCTTATATGTTGAATATCAAAGCCCAACGCTTGTTTTTCTTTAACTACTTTTTCAACTATATTAACAGTTTCGTCAGTTGAATCGTCGAGTACTTGAATTTCAATTTTGTCTTTTGGATAGTCAATACTACAAATTGAATTAATCAATCGTCGAACAACGTATAATTCATTATACAATGGTAGCTGAATAGTAACGATATCTGCGCAATCAACATCGTCTAGTGGTTTAGGTACGTTACGAGCATATTTATTATGATAGAACAACATAATAAAACCATGACTGGAAAAAAGTAAAAGGATCAAGAGAGAAAAGAAATAGACAAAAAGAATAATTTCATCTAAAGACATATATTAACCTATTTTTATTTACCAATTTGAAACAACACTTAAAAGAATATCTTCGTAAATTTTTTCCATTGCGTTATTAATTGCTTCAATCCTTACCTGCAAAACATCACCGCTATTATCATAATCATCATAGTTAGAAAAATTCTTCTCAAATATTGTTTTCTTTTTAACTAAGTCTTTATAAGATACCTTGACATTAATAGTCAACCGAATAAGTGGAACATTTTCATCGCCGCTTATTGTTGCCGGGGCTTCATTAATCGAAACAATTGTACATTCAAGCAAAGCGTCAGCATCAACTTTTTCAGTTACCTGAAGCGTATTATCTGCAATAAATTTTTGAATTAATGCATCTGTAAATAATTCTAATGTTGGTTCGCCTGACCCACTACGATTTTGCACTGGAGGAATAGCAATATTTTTAATATGGTCAGGAACGGAAGCCCCTGTAAACGAATAATTACAACCAAAATTAACATACAAAAATAGCAAAATAAAGCTGAAATTAACAAGAAAGATGAATTTATTTTTATTAGATAATACCATAATTTTTAATTTTCCTATATAAAGTTCTTTCGCTTATTTCCAATAAATTAGCCGCTGATTTCTTATTGCCTTTTGTTATTTCTAATGCTTTAATAATTGCCTCTTTTTCTATTTTTTCAAGCGGCTCAACGTGATTTATATCAATATTTTTTTCTTCTTCTTTCCGCTCTTTGATAATGTTTTTTAGCTCAACTAAATCTTTTTTCAATTCAATCAATGCATAATAAATCATCTCACGGTCCAATGCTTCTGCAGAACGATTTAAATGAACTGGTAAATTCAAAGGAATGTCGTCTTCTTGTTTTAGATTTATTAAATTTTTTAAAAGTTCTTCGGTAATAATTCCATCTCTCGTAAGGGCTGATGCTGTTTCAATTGTATTTTTGAGTTCACGAATATTTCCAGGCCAAGAATATTTTAAGATATATTCGATCGCAAGATTATCTATATCAAGCGATTGAATTTTATTTCTTTCTGCATATTCACTAATAAATTTATTAACAAGTAATGGTATATCTTCAGTTCTTTCTCGCAAAGGTGGAACGTTTAGAGTAACTGCCTTTAATCGGAAATATAAATCGTGTCGAAATCTTTTGGTATCGACCTCTTTTTGCAAATCTTTATTCGTTGCAGCAATAATTCTAACATCAACTTTCGTAACACTTTCGCTACCCAGTCTCATAAAATCTTTAGTTTCAAGAATACGCAACAATTTCACTTGTGTTGTCAATGGCATCTCAGCTATTTCATCTAGGAAAAGTGTCCCCCCATTTGCTATTTCAAAATATCCTTTTCTATCATCGATTGCACCTGTGAATGAACCTTTTTTATGACCAAATAATTCGCTTTCCAATATTCCTTCAGGAATAGCACCACAATTTACGGATACTAATTTTTTCGCTCCGCGATTGCTGAATCCATGAATTGCATTAGCAAAAATCTCTTTACCAACTCCACTTTCTCCATAAATCAAGACAGATATATCCGATTTAGCAATTTGCATCGTAATATCAATCAGGTCTTTTATCGCCCTCGATTTTCCAATAATATCAAATTTTTTTTGAAATTCTTCGATTTTCATGTTCTAAATAAAAAAATACTTTTAAAAATACTAAATTAATTAGAATGAAATTAAGATCCATTTACTAAATCTAGCACAAAACCATCTTTGGCAATGATGACATTTCTCTTTTCATCTTCGGTCAAATTCTCAAACCATAAAGAAATTTTTTGCTCGTTTTCAATATGTGTTAAAATCAATTTATCAGAATCCGACTTAAGATAAGCAGCATAAATTTCTTCAGGTGATAAATGAGTAGCTTCTGAAATAAAAAAATCGCATTTAAAATCATTGAATAACAATAAATCTTCAACATTACCAATATCAGATGTATAGATAATAACTTTATTTTCGCATTTAATCAAAACGCTTGCAGAAACATAACCAATATTTTCATAATTTTGATTACTCTTCTTTTCATCGGTAATATGATTATTCTTCCGTAAGAGAAAAGAGAAATTTCTTTCCAAAGAGATTTCCTCGTTAAAATTACAACCATTTAAATTTAAACGAAAATTCAGATTCTCTGAAAATATATAATGAACTTTTAAGAACGCTTTTATTGAATTAAGTAATTGGTTTTGAATAAAAACATTAAGCGGTTTGATTCGATTTAGGAGTTTCATTTGGATAATTAAAGAAGCAATACCGCTGAGATGATCAGGATGGAAATGAGTAATTAAAATATTTTGGATATAAGAAAAATTAATATTTTGAAAAAGAAGTGCTTTACTGATACCATCTCCAGTGTCAATAAGTAAATTTGAATTATTTGTTTCAATAAAAATTGAAGAATGAAATCGTTCTTTCGAAGTTAACCCTGAACCAGTTCCAATAAATTTTATTGTCACTTTATATTCTTTAATATGATATTACACTTCCTTTGATTTGATATTTAGCATCAAGAACTGTTATAAACTTTTGTGCTTCCTGATAAGTCGCAAATCTCCCAACCCGTACAACATTAAGTGTGCTACCTCCAACAACCTTCTGAGTAATATCTGAATAATATCCATCGTTAACAAATTTTTGTCTTAATGTTTCTGCATTACTAAAACTCAAGAATGCACCTGCTTGAATAGAGTAATTATAATTTTTATTATCGGTTATTATATTAGTGTTTGGTTGTATTTCCGTTTCATTAGTTGACGGAATATTTGTTGTGAAATCAACATAAGGAGAATTAGGATAATTATTCTTTAACATATCAAAATAATTTTTTGCTTGGACATAACTTCCAACAGCATAATAGTATGAATATATACGAAAAACTGCAGCGTCTGCATATTTTGAATCAGGGTATATTTGCACAATTTTTAGATATTTATCTAATGCCGATTGTCCGTCACTTGTTATAACTGCATCTAAGAATTGAACCGAAGGGTCAGTTGAATTAGTTCTTTTTAATTCATCAATCTTAACTCTGACTTGAGTAATTTCCCCTTTCTCGACCTGTTGAAGATAAGGAATTATATCAACTTCCTGACAATATACCAATACTGCAATAAAAAAAATAATAAAACCTTTATACATTTTAAAAAATCTCCAAATATATAATAACAAATTACATCATTATTTTATTTATGTCAAGACTTTTGCAAATAAAGTAGCCGAAGTAGAATTAATAATTTTAACTCTAACAATGTCTCCTATTTTAATCTCATTATTTTCGACAACAACAAATTTATTATTGTCAGTTCTACCAATCATTTGTTCAGGATTTTTTTTGTTCTTACCTTCGATTAGAACTAATTGAATTTTCCCAACTGTTGTATCATTTATTTCTTTAGAAATATTCTGTTGAAGATTAATAATTTCACTTAACCTAAAAATTTTCACTCTCTCTGCTACATCATCTTCTAATTTATACGCTAAAGTACCCTCCCGAGGGGAATATTTAAACATAAATGCGTTATCATATTTTATTTGCTCAATCGCATTCATTGTTGCCTTGTGGTCTTCTTCGTTTTCACTCGGGAAACCTGCGATAATGTCAGTCGTTATGCTTATACCAGGAATTATAACTCTTGCTTTTTGGATTAGATCATAATAATGTTCATAAGTATATTTTCTATTCATTAATTCTAATATCCGAGAGGACCCCGATTGCAACGGCAAATGAAGATGATTGCAAATATTTTCGTTATCTGCAATACAATGCAATAATTTTTCAGATAAATCTTTTGGGTGTGATGTGATAAATCTTATTCTTATATTTCGATTAACTTTGGCACAAGTCTCAATTAAATCAGAAAAATCTTTCCCATTCCAAAAATAAGAATTTACATTTTGCCCAAGTAATGTAATCTCTTTATAATTTTGATTTGATAATTTCTCAACTTCATTTAGTATGGAATTAAAACTTCTGCTTCGCTCTCTACCGCGAGTATAAGGGACAATACAATAAGAGCAGAAATTATTACAACCCCGCATTATTGGCAGCCACGCAGATAATCCATTAGAATGAAATTGCTCAATGTCTTCATAAGTTTCTGATAAGGATAATTCGACCCCGACAGCTTTCTCACCACTCTCAACTTGCTCAAGATATTTTGTAACATTTCTATATTCGTCAGGTCCGATAATTAAATCTACAATTGGATAATCAGTTATTATTTTTTCTTTTAGTCTTTCTGCCATACATCCGATTATACCAACAATTAAGTTCTTATTTTTTTCTTTAATCTTTTTAATAAACCCAAGTCTTCCATAAATTCTTTGTTCAGCACGTTCTCGAACACTGCAAGTATTTATCAAAATAAGATTGGCTTCTTCAGGATGATTTGTTAGTTCAAAATTACTTTCGAATAAAAGAGCGGAAACAATTTCAGTATCCGCAAGATTCATCTGACATCCATATGTTTCGATATATAATTTTTTATTCATCAAATCAAAGAGATCTTTCTTTTCTTAATTCATTCCTTAATATTTGCCCATTTAATAATTCCTAGATCAAATGAACTTTCCAGTAAAGGATTATCAGGCAACACTCTTAAAGTATAACCAAATTGTCCTGTATTCTCACAAATTATTTCACACTGATACTTATAAATTCCTTTCTCCTCATCTTTGGATATAAACTGCATATTTTCAAAAGCATTATTACCGTTTTCTGGTTCTTGCATTTTGCTATAATAAACTTGTACTTTTACATCATCAGGGCTAAGATTTCCAAGGACAATATTTGCTTCGATTTGTAATTTTGACTTTACAGTTAATACGCCATTCTTATTCAATTTACTAACTTTCAAAATTTTTATGTCCTTCCAATTATCATAAATTTTCAGTTTCCATTCGGAAAATTCTTTAGTATTTTTCCAATCATTACTTGATAGGTAACTTCTTTTTTCGTATGATTTGAAATAATATTTATCAGCGTATTCCATAACCATACGATTTGTATTATAGACATTGGCATGCTTGCAGAGCGATTGTTTTATTTTAGCAATCCATTTTCTTGGTAGTTTATCCTCACCTCTATCATAGAATAACTTAACAATTTCATTTTCTAATGTTTCGTAAATTATTTTACTCTCTATTGCATCTTGCATGTCTATATCATCATATTCTTCTCGATAACCAATTTTCCATCCCACTTCGTGCTCATATGCTTCATCCCACCATCCATCAAGAACACTAAAATTGAGCCCACCATTCGGAACGACCTTCATACCTGATGTTCCACTTGCTTCAAGAGGACGCCGCGGAGTATTTAACCAGACATCACATCCTTCTACTATGTATCTAGCTACATTCATATCATAATTTTCCAAAAAAATAATTCTTTTCCTTAGATGCTTATCTTTGGCAAATTTAACTATTGATTGGATCAATTCTTTGCCCTCGTCATCATGTGGATGTGCCTTACCCGCAATAATAAGTTGTACTGGATATTTGGGATCACATAAGATTGCGACAAGTCTTTCGATATCTGAAAATAACAGTGTCGCCCTTTTATAAGTTGCAAACCTTCTGGCAAATCCGATTGTAAGAATATTAGAATCAAGGACTTCTTTTGCAAATGTTAATTCACTTGCAGAACCTCCTCTATCAATAATTTGTCGCTGTAACCTTTTCCTTGCAAAAGCGACTAACCTTTCCCTTCGTCTTTCGTGTGTCTTCCAAAGTTCTTCATCTGGTATTTCGGCTATTCGTTTATCAATTTCTTCTTTTCCTGAATTTAAGAAAAATTTTGAACCTAAATATCTATATAATAATTCGTACATATCTCTAGAAATATGTGTCCGAGTATGAATCCCATTTGTAATATACCCTATTGGAATTTCATTAAAAGGAATATCTTTAAAACCACCAGACCACATTTTTCTTGAAACTTTACTATGCAACTTACTTACACCATTTACATAACCCGCCATATTCATTGCAAAATGAGCCATATTAAATTCCGTCGGTTCAGTATCTCTTAATATTGTTCCTAATTTGAAAAATTCTCTTTCAGTTAGGTTCAACTCTTCTTTATAATAATTAGAAAAATAATTGTTGACTAACTCTTTGGAAAAAATATCAATACCAGCAGGAACAGGTGTATGAGTAGTAAAAATATTCGAATAGAATCCAACATCTCGAGCTTCTTGAAAAGATAATCCATGTCCTTTCATCAAATGTCTTATACCCTCCAAAGATTGGAATGCTGAATGACCTTCATTCATATGACATACTGTTGGATGTAATTTCATTTCATATAAAGCACGCAGACCACCAATTCCTAAAATAATTTCCTGTTGAATTCGTGTTTCGGTATTACCACGATATAATCCTTTTGTAATTTCCCTATCATCGATTGAATTTTCAGGTATATTTGTGTCTAATAAAAATAGTGGTACCCTACCGACTTGAATTTTCCAAATTTGGTAGAAAACATCCCTGCCTGGAAATTTTAAGCTCAACTTAAGCGGATCATTATTAGCATCCTTAACTAAATTCATTGGTTGATTATAGAAATCGATTAAATCATATTTTTCCTGCTGCCATCCATCATTAGTAAGATATTGTTGGAAATATCCTTCGTGGTAACACAAACCAATTGCATAAAGTGGAAGGCCAAGATCACTCGCAGATTTTAAGTGATCCCCTGAAAGAACACCCAGTCCACCTGAATATATTTGTAAACAATCAGTCAGACCATACTCCATCGAAAAATAGGCTATTTTAAATTTCTCATCAAATTTAGTATTTTTTTTATACCATGTCGGTTCTTTCAAATAATCTTCTAAATTTGAATATACTCTATTCAAATGTGAGATAAATCCATCGTCATTAGCTACTTCATCCATTCTCTTTTGACTAATCATACCTAAAAGTTTTACTGGATTATGATTTGTCTCTTCCCATAAATCTTGATCCAACCTTCTAAACAATCTTATCGCTTCGTGATTCCAAGACCAGTATAAATTGAAGACTATGTCTCGCAGCATTTCCAATTTTTTGGGAAGTGATGGCACAATTGTAAAATTACCAATAAATTCTATCATATATTCTCCATTTTTTTTTTATTATATAACTTACAAAGTTAATAAAATGCAATTTAATTTTGAAATAAATTATTTTTTTGGTTCTATACCTTACAAAAATTTGTCGTATTACAAATATCCTTAATTTCTTTTACAAAATTTTGTTATTTTACATAATATAAAATAAATTTTTATTTTAGTGGAAAAGAATTTAGACTTACATCCAACACGAATAATATTTGTTGATTTAATGCGAGCTTTTGCAGTTATTATGATGGTTCAGGGGCATACTGTGGATAGCTTGCTAGATGTTTCTTTCCGCGATTTTAACACGTTGGGCTTTAGCATCTGGCATACATTTAGAGGATTTACTGCCCCAATTTTTATGTTCACTTCTGGCTGTATATTTACTTATCTACTTAGATTTCATAATAAACCATTTGATTCAAATCCAAGAATAAAAAAAGGCATTAGAAGATTTTTAATGTTAGTTTGCATTGGGTATTTGCTCCGATTTCCTACAAATTTATCACTTAATTTTACAAATGTTGGAGAAAAAGGTTGGAAAATATTTTTTGCTTTTGATGCTCTTCATCTAATTGGTTGTGGATTACTTTTTATAATCATATTTTCTTATTTACAAGATAAATTTAGAATTAACGAGTATATCATATTTTTGTTTGGAGCATTTTTTTTCTTTTTTTTATATCCACTTGTTGACTCAATAAATTGGATTGAGTATTTTTCTCTTCCAATTACATCTATATTACACAGAGGTTATGGTTCATTATTTCCGTTATTCCCGTGGGTTGGATATCTGTTGATGGGAGCAATACTGGGAGCATATCTTGCTAATAATCCTAAAGCTCCTAAATCAATAAAATTTGCATTTTCTCTTTTAGCAATTGGTATAGTTGCAATAATAATTTTCAATGTCATTAATAAATTTTACCCATCAAATGAGGTTACTTGGTATACACAATTGAATATTATTTTGTATAGGGTAGGGATTGTCATTTTATTGAATGGAATTATGTGTATATTATCAATTAAATTAACAAATATACCTCGATTGATTAAGGAAACAGCTAAACATACTTTATCAATTTACGTAGTTCATTTAATAATTTTGTATGGTTTTTTCTACTGGCCAGGTTTAAATTATTTTTTCGGTCGTAGTACAAGTGTTGAGTGGACAATAGTAATCGCTATTGGAATGTTAATTTCGATGTTGACAATGGTAGAAGTAATAATAAAATATAATAAACGTTCAAAGCATAAATTAGTTGAATAATAGGAAATATAAAAATGACTCGCTCTCCAAATACAACAAATCCTAAATTAAATGAAGAAGAATTACGTTATGAGAATACTATCAGGCCAAAATCATTTTATGAATTCATTGGACAGGAAAAGATTACAGATAATCTTAAGGTATTTATCGGTGCTGCTTTGAAGAGAGGTGATGCCCTTGACCATGTGATTCTTACAGGACCTCCAGGTTTAGGCAAAACAACGATGGCACACATTATTTCGAATGAGATGGGTTCAAAATTAAAAATGACCTCTGGTCCTGTGCTTGAAAAACCGGGAGACTTGGCGGGACTGCTCACAAATTTAGAAGAAAAATCTGTACTTTTCATTGATGAAATTCATCGGCTGGGTAAAGTTGTCGAAGAATATTTATACTCAGCAATGGAAGATTACAGAATTGATATTATGATTGATTCAGGACCAAATGCTCGTTCTGTTCAAATTAAACTCCCACACTTTACACTTGTCGGTGCAACAACTCGTGCCGGATTGTTATCTGCACCCTTAAGAGATAGATTTGGTATTAAGGCAAGATTTGATTACTACAACAACGATAATATAAAAAAAATTGTTATTCGTTCTTCCAAAATTTTAGATATAAAAATTGATGAAGATGCAGCTATAGAATTATCCAAGCGTTCAAGAGGAACTCCCAGAGTAGCGAATCGTCTTCTAAGAAGAATAAGAGATTTTGCTGATTTTGGAAATAAAGATAAAATTGACTTGGCTATCGCACAGAAGGCACTAACTTCACTCGAGGTTGATGAATATGGATTAGACGAGATGGATAAAGAAATAATTCTTACAATCATTGATAAATTCAATGGTGGCCCTGTTGGTTTAAATACACTATCAGTAGCAGTTAATGAGGATCCCGGTACATTGGAAGAAGTTTACGAACCATTTTTAATTCAACAAGGATTTCTTAAACGAACTCCTAGAGGTCGAGAAACGACGGAATTATCATATAAAAGATTCAACAGAAAGATAAAAAAAACTCAAGAGCAATCAACTCTTTTTGATGAATAAATTTGAGGTTGATATTATGATAAAAGTTAAGAACATCGAAATTGATAATAAACTCCCATTCGTGTTAATGGCGGGACCTTGTGTTGTTGAGAATGAAGAAATTACTTTTCAAACTGCAAGAAAAATAAAAGAAATTACTTCAAAATTAAATATACCTTTTATCTTCAAAGCAAGTTATAAAAAGGCAAATAGAACTAATAAAGACTCTTTTACAACACTTGGTGTTGACGAAGCAATAAATATTTTACATATAATAAAAAGAGAATTAGACGTTCCGATTTTGACAGATATACACAAAGAAGAAGAAGCGACTAAAGCAGCCGATGTTGCTGATATTCTTCAAATACCTGCTTTCTTATGTCGCCAGACAGACATATTAATTGCCGCGGCTAAGACAAAAAAAGTTGTGAACATAAAAAAAGGACAATTCCTCGCACCTGAAGATATGAAGAATGTGATTCAAAAAATCGAAGATATTAACAATAAAATTGTTCTTACAGAAAGAGGTACTACTTTTGGCTATCATAACCTTGTTGTTGATATGCGTAGTATTGAGATAATGAAAGAATTGGAATATCCGGTTATTATGGACGCAACACATTCTGTCCAACTTCCAAGTGCAGGAAATACTTCAGGTGGACAACCAAAATTTATAAAGCCATTAGCAAAAGCTGCAACAGCAATAGGTATTGCTGGACTATTTCTTGAAGTACATCCCGAACCTAAAAAAGCTTTAAGTGATGCTGCAAGTCAATTACCGTTAGACCAACTTGAAAATTTATTAATTGAAATCAAGAAGATTGATGAAGTTGCAAAAAGTTTATAATAAAAAATTAACTATTTTTTTTAACTTTACATCATAAAATATTTTATTTATTCTAAAATATTATCTGAGGAAATATTGACGAACATAGAAATTATTGCAAAAGGAAAGGAAGTAATAAAAATTGAGAGCGATGCAGTCTCCGGGTTGCTCAAAAACATTGATGAGCAATTTGTCCAGGCAGTAAATAAGATTTATAAGACAAAGGGAAGAATAATTTTTACCGGAGTTGGAAAGTCGGGACTGATAGCTAGGAAAATCGTTGCAACACTAAATTCAACTGGTACCGCAGCTCTATATCTACATCCTAATGATGCGCTGCATGGTGATTTGGGTATGGTAAGAAAGGAAGATATTTTATTTTTAATTTCTAAAAGTGGTGCTACTGAAGAACTAGTCAGTTTAATTCCTATGCTAAAAAGAGTTGGCGTGTTATTAGTCGGAATGCTAGGTAATCTTTCAAGTGTAATGGCAAAAATGTGTGATATAGTTCTAAACATATCTGTAAAAGAAGAAGCATGTCCTTATGATTTAGCTCCTACTGCTTCCTCAACAGCTGCACTTGCAATGGGTGACGCCCTTGCAATTGCATTATTGCATAAGAGGAATTTTTCTGCTGAAGATTTTGCTATGCTACACCCGGGTGGTAGTCTTGGAAAAAGATTATCGCTTAGGATTTCGGAAATAATGTATAAAGACAAAGACATCCCCATTGTCAATGAAAATACACACATGAAGGACGCAATTTATGAAATGACATCAAAGCGTTTAGGTGCAACTTGTGTAGTAGATAAAAAAGGAAAGTTAATTGGAATAATTACAGATGGTGACCTGAGAAGATTGTTAGAGAAAGTAACGAAAATTGATAATTTAATTGCAAAGGACGTAATGAATAAGAGTCCAAAAACAATTCGCGGCGAATATCTTGCTTCTTTTGCATTACAGAAAATGGAAAATTTTAATATTACATCTTTGGTTGTCATAGATAAATTAAATAAACCTATTGGTTTTATACATCTGCACGATTTGGTAAAATTAGGTTTACAGAATAGATGAAAATCATATTAATGCTAATAATATCATTCCTCCTTTTTGGTTGTAATACAGAAAAAGTCAAACCAAAAATAAATACAGAATTAGAAAAAGAACAACTACCAGTACATGAAAGCTGGGACACCAAAATCATTTTTTCTGAGCAAGGAATTACTAAAGCAATATTATATGCAAAACACTTAGAAATTTTGGAAGATCAGCAAGGAACATTTGTTGATGGGGTTAAAATTGATTTTTACGATAAAAATGAAATTCTGATTTCAACTCTAACAAGTGATAAGGGAAGAGTAGATGATAAAACTCAAAATATGTTTGCCGTAGGAAATGTTGTTGTTGTTAATGAAGAAAATACAACAGTCGAAACCGATGAACTTATGTGGCGAAAAGTTGACCAGATGATTATGACGGATAAATATGTTGTTTTCACTTCAGCAAATGAAAGAATTGAGGGTTATGGTTTTGAATCCTCTCAGAGTTTAAAAAACTACAAAATCTTTAATCCAATAATTGTTACAACTTATATTTTAGATAATGAAAATACTCCTTAAAATATTTTTCTTGTCAATCATTATTTGTAATTTACTTTTTGCACAAGGTAAAGAACCAATCCAAATAACAGGTGATAATTTAATTGGAATGGAAATTGACGGAGAGAACATAAGAAAAGTTATAAATAATGTAGTGATTATCCAGGGAGATGTTCAAATTACATGTGATAGCGCCATCCAATTTATTGCAAGGAATGAAGTAAAGTTATCAGGTAATGTGATTTTAATACAGGATACAATCGTAATCATGACATCTGAAGGATACTACTATGGTAGTAACAAAATAGCTTTCTCAAACGCTGGAGTTATTCTTAATGACGGTCATGTTACATTATCCGCAATTAATGGAAATTATTTTTTTGATGAACACAAAGCACTTTTTTTTAATAATGTACTTCTTTATGATTCTTTGAATACATTAAAATCGGATACTCTTTATTATTATCATGCTGAAGTAAAAGCAGTAGCAATTAGCAATGTTGAAATTAGGGATACATCATCATCAATTTCATCCGATAGTTTGATACATTACAGAGATACAAAAATTTCGTATGCTTATCGGAATATTACAATAAAAGATAAAAACAACAATGTTGTGATTACAGGAAATTACCTTTTCAATAAACCTGATTCGAATTACTCTATGATAACAGG
>JAFGID010000006.1 GCA_016929735.1 Ignavibacteriales bacterium
GTTTCATGACAGTTTTATGTCTTCTATCTTCGGGATGAAATGCACCGAAATCCCAACAACCAACACCAATTACTTTTTTGTAATTGTTCTTATTATATTTTTCTAAAAATTCTTTTTGTAATTTATTCTTAGAAATTTTGTAAACATCAAAACCAACAGCACCTGATACTTTTATTTTTCCTTTTAATTGTGGAAAGTATTCATAAGTTGAATTCCTTGTTCGCTCCGACCATTGCATATTTAAATTTTCATATAACACCTTTTTTTTGTTCCATCCCCAAACGAATTGTCCGATTGTCTTTTTGTCAGTTCGAAAATTTCCCTCAGCTACAAGCGAAACAGCTACAATATTTCTTCCTCTAGCATATTTCATTACTTTAAAATTTGTCTTCGCACCAATCGGACCAACATTAAAATATAGATGTGGTTTGTATTTGTTAATCAAATTGCAACCTAAAAACATTATATCTTCTAAAACTTCATATCTCATATATCTTAAATAATTACAAACAAGTGTAGCCATTTGTCTGTCACGAGAAGGAGCCGAGGACCATTCGAGATTTAGAATATCAATCTTCATCTTTTTAATAAAATATCACAAAATTAGTTTAAGAAAGTAATATATTTTTTACTACATTAAATTATCAAACAGACTGTTATTTTTGTAATAAAAACCATGTAATGTCATCTTGCGGAAAATTATTATCTAAATGATAAGAAAAACCATAGTTGACTAATTTCAAATCTTTATAAATTCTTAATAATTCCCCAGCAAAATCTCTTTTATACAATTTGTTTTCAAATCCTCTATAATTTATTGTTATAAGGGAAGGATTATAATATTCTGCTATTAAAATATATTTATCTGAAAGTGAATATAATTTTTTGTAAACCTCTTTTATTTGATTTGGATTGATATGAATTAATACTCCTTTTGTAAATACAAAATTGTATTTCCTTCTTGAATTAAAATTTGCGATAGAAGTATTATAAGCATTTATCCATTTGTATTTTTTCAAATATTTGTATGCACTCTCATTGATTTCAACAGCTGTATAACAGGAATTTGGTAATAAACTCTTCAACGCAACCAAATTCAATCCGACATTCGCTCCAAGTTCCAAAACAGATTTAATATCGTTCGTATGATTTAATATTTTTGAGAATAGATTTATATTACCTGCAATAATATTTTTATCAATATTACGAGTAATGTATTGGTCTCCGAATTTACCTTTCCAAAAATTTTCTTGCTCATTAAGATTATTTCCTTTTTTCATTTTCTCTCCTCTTTAATATTTGATATTTAATTTCTGCTATTTCCCAATCTTCTTCGGTATCAATATCTTGAACTTCTAATTTATTTAAAATATATGGGAGATTATCCTTTGTAATTAAATATTTTTTTCTTAAGAATGTATTTACTTTACACCAATAAAATTGTCCGGCATCATGATATATAGGTTGTAAATCTTGACTACGTTTATGAATATTTTCAGGTTGAATATATTCCAATCTATTATTGCTAGTTATTCTAAATGAGCGTTGAATTGGATAACTATATTTTACAACAGGAATTACAGAATCGACTTGCTCTTCTAAAATCATACTGAAAGTTTCATATAATTTTTCTTTTGTAATAAAAGGAGCTGTTGGATAAATGCAACATAAATAATCAAAATTTTTATTATTTTCTTTATATTTATTTAGGACTTCAATCAATACATCAGCAGTAGTGGCATAATCATTTGAATTTTTCCCTGAACGAAAAAAAGGTACAGATGCACCATGTTCTTTTGCAATTTCTGCTATTTCATTATCATCTGTGGAAACCATCACTTCGTCAAATAAATTAGAGTCCAAAGCAGCGGCAATACTATAAGAAATAATTGGTTTACCAAGAAAATCTTTAATGTTTTTTCTAGGAATTCTTTTTGATCCGCCTCTTGCAGGAACAATAGCAATATTTTTCATCTACTCTATCATCTCCTCGCTTAATGGTGTTCCTCTTTTAATATCATACTTTGCAATTTTCCCAATCACTTGTTCTAAATATTTCGGATGAAGCCCATATGCCGGTCTAATTGAACGAACATTATTTTTTGTAAATTTTTCTCCTTCCTTTACATCTTGTACAACGAAAAGTGAACGGGCAAATTCTCTGCTCTTCTTAATTTTTTCACTCAAATCATAGTTAACTTTTCCTAATGCTTTCTCTACCTCACGGATTGAATAAACCATCTGTTTAAATTCTTCGGGTTCTGAAGAAAAAGCACAATCAGGTCCTCCAAGTTTTCTATCTAAAATAAAATGTTTCTCAATTATTTTTGCACCGATCGAAACAGCGGCAATAGGTACAGATATTCCCATTGTATGGTCAGATAATCCAACGATGCAATTAAACTTTTCTTTCATATCGGGGAGCGTTCTTAAATTTACTTCTTCCAAAGGTGCAGGATATGAAGATGTACATTGTAATAGTGCAATTTGTTCGTTGCTAACTTTTTTACAAGCATATACTGCTTCCCGAATATCTTCGTAAGTTGCTATTCCTGTAGAAATAATCATTGGCTTTTTCTTTTGAGCTGTATACTGGATTAAATTTACATCAGTAATTTCAAAACTTGCAATCTTATAAGCCGGAACATTCATCTCTTCGAGAAAGTCAACCGCCGAATTATCAAAGGGTGAAGAAAAAAATTCAAGTCCTAATTCATTTGCAAGTTTCATTAATTTCGGCTGCCATTCCCAAGGAGTATATGCTTCTTTATATAATTGATACAAAGTTTTACCATCCCAAAGAGTTCCTTTCTGAATTTTAAAATAATCGTTATCACAATCAATCGTAATCGTATCGGGAGTATAAGTTTGAACTTTTACAGCATCAGCTCCTGCATCCTTCATAGCAATTATTGTTTTCTCAGCAATTTCATATTTCTGATTGTGATTTGCCGACAATTCTGCAATAATAAAAACCGGTGTATTATCAGATATTTCTTTTTTACCAATTTTCAAATTCATTTTCGCTTAAATTTATATAAATAAAAAATATCCTCTCTAATTTTTTCTTTACAATCATAAATAAATCCAACACCTTCAAATGATTTTTTAGAAGAAATGTTTTCTGGTCTTATATAAGCATTGATTTCATTAATATTATTATAATTTTCAAATATATAACCGCAACTTTTTTCTAACATCTTTTTTGCAAAACCTTTCCCTCTGTAATTTTTGCAAATGCTTATACTTATAATTGCATTATCGTTATGTAATTCAAATTTAACTTGTCCTATAAATATGTCATTCTTATCCTTTGCTAATAGAATAATGTAATTTTCATCTTTCAATTTCTCGTCAAACCATTTTATATGTGTGTCAACCAAAATTTCTTCAGTATTTATAGAATTATTCCTAACTAACTTATCATTTGACAAATTAAAAATTAATTCTGAATCATTTTTTGTTGCCTTTCTAAAATAGAAACCATCTTCAGTAATAAATTTATTCAATAAAAATTTAACAATTCTTCTTGAACCCTGCCCATCACAATAAGAAATTTTTTCAATATTTGTTGTTAAATATTCACTAAATAAACCTAGAACATTATTTGTATAATTATCATTATACCAAATTTCTTCTTTGAAAAATCCAACATTATACCAACCCTCTAAATTATATTTCTGATTATCAGCAGTTGCTATACCTATCGATGGTACACCAACTCTTGCTAGTTCATAAGTGGTCTGCCCACATGCAGTTATAGCAATATCAGTATCTAGCATCAGTTCAAGGATTTCTTTTGCACTTAACGAGAAATAAAATTTCACATTTGAAGAATATTTTTTTTCATTCCTTGAATTATTATTTAAACTTCCCTTTATGATATGATAATTCAAATGCGGATATCTATTAATTAAAGTATTCAGAATATTATAAGTCAATCCGTTAACATCCTGCCCACCAAATGTAAGAAGTATATTTTTAATTTCATTAGTCTTTCTTTTTAGTTCAACATCCCAAAATTCTTTACGCATTGGCATATAATCAATACCAAGCAAATA
>JAFGID010000096.1 GCA_016929735.1 Ignavibacteriales bacterium
AGGTGGCGAATGGGCTTACAATAATTTGAACGAAAGATGTAAAGCAAGGGGAATACGATTGGCAAGTGATATGGTTCCGAATCATACTGGTATATACTCCGATTGGATTATTAACCATCCCGATTATTTCATCCAACTCGATTATCCCCCATTTCCGAATTATAGTTTTAATGGTCCTAATTTATCTGAGCATCCGGATATTGAAATTCGAATTGAAGACGGATATTGGAATAAAACAGATGCCTCTGTTGTTTTTCAGAGAATTGATAAAAGATACGGTGATGTAAAATATATTTATCATGGCAACGATGGAACAAGTATGCCATGGAATGATACTGCACAATTGAATATGTTAAAAAAAGAAGTGCGTGAAGCAGTAATCGGAAAAATATTTGAAGTTGCAAGAAAATTCTCAATCATTCGTTTCGATGCAGCGATGACTTTAACAAAAAGACATTTTTCTCGCTTATGGTTTCCCCCTCCAGGTAGTGGTGGTGATATCCCTTCCCGTTCTGATTATGGTTTGACAAAGGAAGAATTTGATGCTTTTTTTCCCGAAGAATTTTGGCGTGAAGTTGTTGATAAAATAAATTCTGAATTACCTAACACTCTTCTCCTTGCCGAAGCATTCTGGCTGCTCGAAGGATATTTCGTCCGCACTCTTGGAATGCATCGCGTTTACAATAGTGCTTTTATGAATATGTTAATGAGAGAAGAAAATTCAAAGTATAGAGATTTAATTACAAACACGTTAGAATTTGAACCCGAAATCTTGAAGAGATATGTAAACTTTATGAGCAATCCAGATGAAGAGACTGCAATAAAACAATTCGGAACGGGTGACAAATATTTTGGAATTGTTACAATGATGGTTACATTACCAGGACTACCAATGTTTGCTCATGGTCAGATTGAAGGCTTTACCGAAAAATACGGAATGGAATACAAACGAGCATATTATAACGAGACCCCACAACAGTGGTTAGTTGAACAACATCAAAGTGAAATTTTTCCACTTGTTGGAAAGCGATATTTGTTCAGTCAAGTTGATAATTTCTGGTTTTATGATTTCCTGAACGATAATGGACATATTAATGAAAATGTTTTCGCATATACAAATGCTGCTTTTGGAGATAAAGCATTAATTCTATTTAATAACAAATATGAAGATACTTCAGGTAAAATAGATTTTTCAACACCAAAACTTACGACACAAAATGGAAATAAGAATTTACTCGCTATAAAACTTGCTGATGCACTCGAAATAAAAGCTGATAACAATTTCTTCTACATTTATCATGAGTTGAAAACAGGTTTAGAATATATTCGTGAAGGAAAAGATTTTCACCATTATGGATATCACACTCATCTTAAAGCTTTTGAATATAAAGTATTTTTATCATTCAGGGAATTATATGACACCACAGGCGAATTAAGAAAATTATACCAACAACTGAATGGGCAAGGTGTACCAAATATCAGTAATTCAATTGAAGAGTTAAGACTTAAACCCATACACATAGAATTTGAGAAAGTGTTATCTCCCCAAACTATAAAGAGTGGTTATGGTTCATTAATAAAATTAAAAGATCAATTTGATGATACGAAATCTGAACTCATCAATGCATTTGGAAAACTCCAAACAGAAATTACTAATTATTATAAAATAAATGAATCTCAATCAGAATTAAAAGAGGAGTTAATCAGAGATTTTCTTAAAATCGAATCGTTGAATAAAATTCTGCAACAGGATTTTCCATCTGAGAAAAATATATTCAATAAAAAATTAAACAAATCCGTTCAATTATCGATAGGTGTCAATTATAGAGAAAATATGCTTATCGCGGGCATATTATTTTTATGCAAGCAAATAAAAGAAATTTTTTCTGATAACGAAAATTTGAAAAATATTTGGTTCGATTTGTTAATGCTAAGTATTCCGATAAAAAATATTCTCTCAAGACTAGGTCGTTCAAATAACGACATCGAAAATGATATTACACTAATCAAAATATTATTAGAATTTGATTTTGAAGTTTTTGATGTAAGAAACATTCGAGTTACTAATAATAATAAAATTACAAAAACATTCATTGACCAGATGCTATTCGAAAATAAACTTGATGAGTTTGAAAAATTACTCGAGAATGATTTTGTAAAGAACTATATAAATATCAACTATCATGAAGGAATTATGTATTATAGCAAGGAATTATTTGAAAATTTAGTCGATTGGTTATTTACTTTATCATTGTTAAACTACTTCGAGATACCAAAGACAGAAAACAAAAAAACAACAAAAGCAACTATATCAGCGAAAGAAAAACCATCACTGATAAAACTGACATTTGAAATCGTTAAACATATAAAACAAATTTCTGTGGATTCGAAATACCAAATGGAAGTTTTAATATATAAATTAACTCATGTTTAATTACTAGAAATTTTTATATCTTTACAATGAAAATTATTTAACGGAAACATAAAATGCAAATTGGATTAGTAGGATTACAATTTTCAGGCAAAACAACTTTATTTAACACTTTATCAAGACACGAACAAACAGATACTTTTAAAAAAGATGCTTCTATCGAGGTAATCCAAGTCCCTGATAAACGACTTGATGAATTGACGAAAATATTTAAACCGAAAAAACAGACTAATGCGACATTAGAAATTTTTGATATACCCGGTTTGCAAACTGGTGATGATGGGAAAATTAAATTTACTTCTCAATTTATGAGCAATGTCAGAAATAACGATGCATTGTTTTATATAATAAGAAATTTTCAAGATGAATCAATCCCTCACCCATTGATTAAAGTTGATCCAATTAGAGACATTAATTTTCTTGACACAGAATTTATTTTCTCAGATTTATCAATAGTTGATAAACGAATTCAAAAAGTTGAAAAAGATGCAATGAAAAGCAACGATGATAATCTTAAAAAAGAATTGGCTCTATTAAAGAGAAGTTTAGAACATCTTGAAAATGAAAAACCATTAAGAATTATGGAGCTAACTGAAGCTGAGAAAAAAATAATTGCAGGTTTCCAACTTCTTACATTAAAGCCATTAGTTATTGCTATAAATTTTGATGATTCTTTTGTCGGAATGGAAAACGAGGAAATTGAAAAAATAAGAAAAGGATTGCATCACAGTGATGTACAGATAATTCCTTTCTATGGAAAAATTGAATTTGAAATTTCACAACTGGATGAAGAAGATAAATTTATATTTATGCAGGATTACGGTATAACTGAATTAATGACGTATAAAATGATTAGAACAATTTACCAAATTTTAGGATTAAACTCATTTCTTACTACAGGTGAAGATGAATGCAGAGCATGGACAATTAAAGTCGGTTCAACTGCACAGTATGCTGCAGGAGTGATTCACACAGATTTTTATGATAAGTTCATAAAAGCAGAAGTAGTACATTATGATGATTTTATGAAATATGGAAGTTTTGCTAAATGTAAAGATGCAGGAGTATGGCACCTTGAAGGAAAAGAATATATCGTAAAAGATGGAGATATTTTAATCATAAGACATGGTTAAATTCTTATGTGTTCATTTAATCTAAAAAATAATAAATTCACTTTATAAAATAAAACTAAGAGGTATAAAATGTCTAAGGATGTCATTAAAGGATTAAAACCCGAGGTAGTATGGGAAAGATTTTTTGAAATCACACAAGTTCCCCGCCCTTCAAAAAAAGAAGAAAAAGTTAGAACCTACTTAAGAAATTTCGCAAAAACAAATAATGTTAAATTCAATGAGGATAAAGTTGGTAATATTGTAATGTTCGTTCCAGCCTCAGAGGGTTTAGAAAATGCACCTACAGTTGTATTGCAATCCCACGTAGATATGGTTTGCGAAAAAAATAAGGAAAAGAAATTTGATTTTGAAAACGATCCGATTGAATTACTAAAGGATGGCAGCTGGATTACTGCAAACGGAACTACACTAGGTGCTGATAATGGAATCGGTATGGCTTTTGCACTTGCAACGGTTACCGATACATCAGTTAAACACGGTCCTCTTGAATTACTTTTTACAATTGATGAGGAAACAGGTCTGACTGGTGCGAATAACCTGAAACCCGGTTTTATTAAAGGAAAATACTTATTGAACATTGATTCAGAAGAAGAAGGTACTTTTTATGTTGGTTGCTCCGGTGGTGTGGATACATTGGGTATTTTTGATATAAAGTATAAAAAAGCACAAAAATATTTTGTTGCTTACGAAATGATGGTAACAGGATTAAAAGGTGGTCACAGCGGACTTGATATACATCAAGGAAGAGCAAATGCGATTAAGTTGCTCGGATTATTACTCAATAAGCTTGATAATAAAAAAATAAAATTTAAATTGGCAAATATAAAGGGTGGTTCATTAAGAAACGCAATTCCACGTGAAGCAGAAACAATTATTGTATTAAATCAAAAGAATGTCAAATTGGTTGAAAAAATAATTCAGGAATATATAAAAGACTGTAAAAATGAATACCAAAAGACAGACCAGGATATTCAAATTGAATTCAATAAAATAAAAAAATCTCCTAAGAAGGTTTTTTCTAATAAATTTACACAAAAATTGATCAAATGTATTTTGGCTATGCCACATGGTGTTATAGCCATGAGTCAGACCATGAAAGATTTAGTTGAGACATCCACAAATTTGGCAACGATTATTGAAGAAAAAGGAAAATTAAAGATCGGAACAAGTCAGAGAAGTTCCATCGAAAGTGCGAAGAAAAATCTCTCAGAAGTAATTAAATCAGTTTTCGAATTATGTGGGGCATCAGTGATTCGTGGTGATGGCTATCCAGGATGGCAACCGAATTTAAATTCTGAATTGCTAAAATTTAGTATGGCAACATATCAAAATTTGTACAATAAAAAACCAAAAGTAAAAGCAATCCATGCAGGATTGGAATGTGGAATTCTTGGTTCGAAATCGGAAGGACTTGATATGCTCAGTTTTGGTCCGACTATTCAAGGTGCACATTCACCAGACGAGAAATTAAATATTGCAGACGTTGAAAAAATCTATGATTTTGTAAAAGTCCTTTTGAAAGATTTAGCATCTAAAAAATAAAAAGTTCTTAAAAATTTGTTCCGAAATTTGTGGGAACATTGAAAAATTAAAATTTTTTAACAATCAATAATTTTAAAATGAAAAATATAATATTAACAGTTGCAACAATTTTTGTTATTTTCTTGGTTCTAGGCTTATTTTTTAAGGTTTTGTCCTTTTTAATTTATGTAGGATTTATTTTTGCTGCAGGAATTGCCATTTTCATATTTTTTAAGTATTTAGCAAAAAAGTAACAATTAGCAAGCATAGATAATTTTTTTTCTTTAGCAAAAATGTTATAATTGCAACTCAAATTTTAACGTAATTAATTTTTAGGAATTCTATGAAATATTTCAAGCTACTAATCTTTGGACTAGCAGTAATTCTATTATTCAATTTTTGTGCATCTAAGGAAAATGATTCTATTGAAATGAATATCAATATTGAAGAACATTCTGCTAATCTGAAAATTTTTTTCAATTCACCAAATAATCTAGAAAAACTCAACTTTGCAAAAGACACCTTGCTTGCCTATTATAAAGTAAAAGACTTCGAACCATTCTGGACAAAAGATGAAAATACTTTAGCCAGGATTGATACATTTTTGTGCTTTTTAATTAAATCAGATGAACATGGTATAAATGCCGACTTTTTTAATTATACATTACTTGATAGCATTTATAATAAACTCAAAAGTGTATCAAATGAGGGAAAAGAAATTGAGAAGGATTTATTACTAAATCTTGAATTACTTTCAACCGATGCTTTCTTAAAATATTGTTATGTTCTTCAGACGGGAATAACTGATCCTCGAGAAATTGTGCCTTCTGAATCCCAGATTATTTTTAATAAAATAAAAATTAAAGATTTATTACTACCCTTAAAATCAGAAAATGTAACCGAAGTTTTAAATAAAGTTCAACCCAAAGAACATCGTTATGTAAAGCTTCAAGCAGCATTGAAGTATTATAAATTTCTTTCCAAACTTGAAAAATGGGAAGCTTTAAAAATTGATGAGAAGGATAAAATTGAATTGGGGTCTGATTCACCGCTAATACCGCAAATTGCTAAACGTTTAGTCTTTTTTGGCTACTTGGATGCTTCTGACTACTTTGGGAAAAAAATAAATTTTTCATTTTTACAACCTAATATAATTGCTTCTATAAAAAACGATGATTTCTTCGGTGCTTTTAATCTGAAAAAAGAAGCTTTACTTAGTTTAATTGACAAAATTAACAAAACTGAAATAAATAACCAATTTACAATTTATGATAGTACACTTTATAAAGCAGTAGTAAAATTTCAGGAAGATTTCGGTTTAATAGACGATGGAGTCATTGGTAAAACGACAATCGAAAAATTAAACTTACCGGCAACAAGCTATATCGAAATAATAAAATTAAATCTTGAAAGAGCAAGATGGTTTAGTTATCCCGACACAAGCGATTATGTATTAGTAAATCTTCCTGCTTTTGAACTATATTGCATTAAAGACGATTCCGTTTTACTTGATATGCGTGTTTGCATTGGAAAAAATGGCGGATATGCAAAAGGGAGTGGTTATGTTGACCACAGAAGTCCAATGCTAAGCAGCAACATTACTCATATGGTGTTGAATCCAACATGGGGTGTACCTCGTAACATTGCCGAAGATGAAATTTATTATAAAGCATTGAGAAATCAAGATTATCTGAGAAATGGAGGATATAATGTTTATCATAAAGGTAAATTAGTAAATCCAGATACAATACAATGGGGAAATTATTCCAACCGTGGGCTTCCGTTCAGTTTTGTTCAAAATCCGGGTGGAGGTAATGCCTTAGGAAAAATAAAATATAGATTCTTTAACAATTATAATGTATATCTCCATGACACACCAAGTAAATCGTATTTCCTAGTTTCTAATCGTGCTGTAAGTCATGGTTGTATTAGAATTCAGAAGCCTGTCCAGTTTGGTGAATATTTATTAAAAGGTCACAAAAAATTTGATGGGGATGATATTCGTGTTGCTCTCGGATATAAACCTGAGAAAAGAACTTACGAAGATGTTAAGAAAAATTTGCAATCTTTGGGTGGATTAAGTGATAAGGATTTATACCTTCATCGTAAAATACCATTAGTAATCGATTATTTAAATGCTTTTGTTGATGCTGAGGGTTACTTAAATTTTAGAAATGATGTCTATAAACGAGATGAAAACTTAATGGGTAAGATAAAACATGCATTGTAAATATTAGATAAAAGATATTACTTGAGGTGTGAATTATCACACCTTTTTTTTTGAAAAATAAATTCAATTTAAATCATTTTATTTATTTTCGCATAATTAAATATTCCACCTGCTTCTATAATTGGTTTAACAACACCTAAATCTTTCAATTCAAAACTTGTTGATTTACAAATGTTATCAATTCGCATACTGACCAAATTAATCTCAATTAAATTTCCAGTATCAATTTTATCTTTTATTTTGAATTTACTTTCGATTGGAATTAAAAATCCGCCATCAACTGCATTTCTGTAAAAAATTCTTGCAAATGATTCTGCAACGATAGCTTGCACACCAGCCATTTTTAATGCAAAAGGAGCATGCTCCCTTGAAGAACCACAACCAAAATTTTTGCCTGCAATTATAATATCATGAAGAGAAACGAATTTGTTTTCTTCAATAAATTTTATATTTCCATTTGGTAATCCGGATTCATTAAACGGAACTCCCGATAAAGCATATTTACCATATAATTTTGCCTCATCAGGTTTTGTAAGACTGTAAACCAGATATTCTGCAGGAATTATCTGGTCAGTATCCACATTATCTCCTAATACAAAAACTCGACTAATTATTTTCGACTTCATAATCTATTTACTAAATTAATTAAAAATCTCAACTGTTTATATTTTATTAAGTTAGCATAATTACTTGACATATAATTATAAGTAATCTCTCGGATCAGTAATTTTGCCAGTTATTGCAGATGCGGCAACCGTTAGAGGTGATGCAAGATAAATTTCCGCTTCCTTGCTACCCATGCGTCCAGGAAAGTTTCTATTAGTAGTTGATATAACAATATCATTATCCACTGAACGACCAATCGTGTCTTCTGTGCCACCGAGACATGCTCCGCAAGAAGGGGAAACAAGAATGCATCCTGATTCAATAAAAATTTGTTTCAGTGATTTATCATCAATTTTTTCAGCAATAAGAGACTCTTCAACTCTTTTCGTAGCGGGTATTATGAATGTATTAACTTTTACTTTTTTATCCTTTAAGATTTTCGCAGCATTAACAAAATCTGTAACTTTTCCTCCTGTGCAAGAACCAATATAACATTTAGTGATTTTAACATTTTTCAAATTTCTTGCTAATTCACCATTATCGGGGCTATGCGGTTTTGCAACTCTTGGGTCTATTGAATAGACATCATATATTTTTACTTTTTTGTATTTTGCATTTGTATCACTTGTAAATATTTCAAATTCCTTACATGTTTTTCCACTCAGGTAATTTAAAGTAACGTCATCAGCTTGAATTATCCCATTTATTGCACCTGCTTCAATTGCCATATTTGTAAGTGTCATTCTTTCGTCCATATTCATTTTACTAATCGTTTCGCCAGAAAATTCCATTGCTTGATATGTAGCTCCATCAGTAGTAATATCACTTAATATTTGCAATATCAAATCCTTGGCTGTTAAATATTCCGGTAATTTATTTTCAAAAATAAACTGTATTGACTCAGGTACTCTTTCCCAAATTTTCCCCGTTCCAAGTATAAATGCAGCATCCGTGTTACCTACACCAGTTGAAAACAATCCAAATGCGCCAGAAGTACAAGTGTGTGAATCTGTACCGAATAAAACTGTACCAGGAATAGTATATCCCTCCTCAGCAAGTGCAATATGACAGACACCTTTATATTTTTCCGTGAAGGGAGGATAAAAATTTGGAAGATTATATTTTTCCGCAAAATTTTTTAGCAACTCTAAATTTCTATTTGCCTGGGTATTTTTTGTAAATATATAATGATCAGGAATAACTACTAGTTTATTTTCATCCCATATTTTTGCTGAATCTCCAAATTCCTTTTCCCAAATCTCGAATGTTGGTGGACCACAAACATCATGCGTCATAAGAATGTCAACATTCAACCAAATATTCTCACCAGGATTAATCTTTGCCAATCCAGCTGACTTTGCCATGATTTTTTCTGTTATTGTCCTGCCCATATTAAGATATTTTGTTTTTATAATAATTAATTGCTTGGATATATGCTTTTGCACTTGCTTCGATTATATCAGTAGAAACACCTTTTCCTGTATAAGAATTATTTTCATTTCGAATTCTTATTGTAACTTCACCCATTGCTTCTCTACCAGCTGTAACAGAGCGAACATGATAGTCTTCAACTTTTAATTTAATATTTAACGCTCTATCAATTGCATTTAATATTGCATCAATTGGTCCATCTCCTGTTGCAGATTCTTGAATAATTTCATCCTTCATTTTTATTCTGACTGTTGCAGTAGGAATTAAATTAATTCCTGCATTGACCTGTAAGTATTCAATATGGTATAAACCATCAGATTTGAAGAACTCATCGCCCATCAGAGTCCTCAAATCTTCATCGTAAACTTCTTTCTTTTTATCAGCAATCTCAATAAAACGTCTGTAAGCTTTATCAACGTCTTCTTCTGTCAAATTGTAACCAAGTTCTAATAACCTCGCTTTCAAACCATGCCTACCCGAATGTCTTCCAAGGACAATTTTTGTCTTAATTGCGCCGACAGATTCAGGAGTCATAATTTCATAAGTATTTCTATTCTTTAACATACCATCCTGATGAATACCTGATTCATGTGCAAAAGCATTCTCGCCAACAATTGCTTTATTTGGCTGAATAATAATTCCTGTAAATCCGGAGACAATTCTACTCGTATTATAAATCTCTTTTGCAACAATATTTGTTTTAAAATTGAATAAATCTTTCCTTACACTTAATGCCATAACAATTTCCTCAAGTGATGCATTACCAGCTCTTTCACCTATTCCATTTATTGTGCATTCAACTTGTCTTGCACCATTTTGGATTGCTGAAATTGAATTTGCCACAGCAAGTCCCAGATCATTATGGCAATGAACACTAATAATTGCTTTACTAATATTTTTAACTCTTCGTTTAAGCTCGGCAATCATATCTCCGAATTCAGATGGCATAGTATAACCTGTCGTATCCGGAATGTTGACAGTTGTTGCTCCAGCATCAATAGCAGTTTCAATAATTTCTGATAAATAAACGATATCCGTTCTACCGGCATCTTCTGCTGAGAATTCAATATCGTTGCAGAAAGTTTTAGCATAAGCAACGGCATCATAAGACATTTTAAGTACAGTTTTTCTTTTTTCATCTAAAGAACGACCGTATTTTTCGTCTCCAAATTTTCCAAGTATATGGAAATCGGAAGTGCTTGAAAAAGTATGAATTCTTTTTTTCTCTGCATTCTTTATGGCTTCGTATGCTGTTTTTATATCAATTTCTTTAGCACGTGAAAGTGCAGCAACAACAATTTTAACAGAATCTGAAATTCTCTGCACTGCTTCAAATTGTTCGGGCGAAGATATTGGAAAACCAGCTTCAATAATATCAACATTCAATCTTTCCAATTGCTTAGCAATCTCAACTTTTTCATATACATTCAATGATGCACCCGGAGATTGTTCCCCATCTCTTAATGTGGTGTCAAAAATTATTATCTTATCCATATTAATACCCCTTAACTATATGGTTAAATTATTTAATATTTGCTTTGTCATCTCATTTGTAGAAACTAATTTTGAACCTTCCGAAAAAATATCTGCAGTTCGATACCCTTCGGCAAGAGTTTCTTTAATTGAATTTTCAATTACATCCGAAATATCTTTCCTATCAAATGTAATATCAAACATCATTGCGACGGATGAAATAGTTGCTAAAGGATTAGCTTTATTCTGTCCTGCAATGTCAGGTGCACTACCGTGAATCGGTTCATATAATGAATATTTATCGCCAACACTTGCAGACGGTAACATACCCAGACTTCCTGTTATTATTCCAGAAATATCACTTAATATATCACCGAATAAATTACCAGTTAATATCACATCAAATTGCTTTGGGTCACGGACAATTTGCATTGCAGCATTATCAACATACATATTTTGTAATTCTACATCTTGAAAATCTTTATGGACTTCTGCAACAATTTTCCTCCAAAATTGTGATACCTCAAGTACATTTGCCTTATCAACATTAGTAACCTTTTTCTTCCTTCCTCTGGCTATCGTAAATGCTTTTCTAGCTATTTGTTCAACTTCTGCTTTTGTATAAATCATTGTGTTATAACCACTTACATCATCAAAACCTCGAGGTCTACCAAAATATATTCCTCCAGTTAACTCTCTCAATACGATAAAATCTGTTCCTCGTAAAATTTCATTTTTAAGTGAGGAAGCATCCAATAACTCGTCATAAACTTTAGCAGGTCGAATGTTCGTAAACAATTCTAATTCACTACGTAATTTTAATAAACCAGCTTCAGGTTTTTTCGAATGCTCGAGTGTATCCCATTTATAACCCCCAACAGCACCCAACAAAACTGCATCAGAATTTTTGCATAATTGAATTACTTCATCAGTTAGTGGTGTTCCATATTTATCATAAGAACACCCACCAAAAAGTTCTTGAGTAAAATTAATCTTAATATTAAATATGTCAGAAATTTTTTCTATTATACTTTTAGCAGATGCAATTATCTCAGCTCCAATTCCATCTCCGGGTAGTAAGGTAACATTAAAACTCATTTTTATCTCTTGATTCTGTTTTTACCCATAATGAAAGACATCATCTCGCGTAGTTTTTCACCGATTTCTTCAATTTTATGTTCACGATTTTCCTTTCGCATTTTTTCCATATTCGGTTGTCCAGAATTATATTCGTCCAACCATTCTTTAGCAAAAGTTCCATCCTGCACTTCTTGTAAAATTTTCTTCATTTCTTTTTTAGTTTCATCTGTAATTAATCTCCTCCCCCTGGACATTCCACCATACTCTGCAGTGTCACTTACAGAATAATTCATCAGACTCAATCCACCTTCATAATATAAATCAACAATTAACTTCATTTCATGCATACATTCGAAATATGCAAGTTCTGGTGGATAACCAGCTTCTACAAGCGTCTCGAAACCCGCTTTAATAAGTTCTGCCGAACCACCACATAGTACAGCCTGCTCTCCAAATAAATCAGTTTCAGTTTCATTCTTGAATGTAGTTTCAATTACACCTGCTTTGGTACTACCAATACCTTTTGCCCAAGCAAGTGCAATATCCTTTGCGTTACCCGAATAATCTTGCTCAATTGCGATAAGACTTGGAACTCCTTTACCCTCAGTAAAAATTCTTCTTACTAAATGACCCGGTCCCTTTGGTGCAATCATAATAACATTAACATCAGCAGGAGGAACGATTTGCTTATAATGAATATTAAAACCGTGAGCAAAGACCAAAGTTTTTCCAGTAGTTAAATATTGTGCAATATCTTTATCATAAATTTTCTTTTGAATTTGGTCAGGTAACAATATCATAATAACATCAGCTTCCTTTGAAGCAGTTGCAGCATCAACAACCTTAAATCCATCTTCTTCTGCTTTTTTCCAAGCGGCACTTTCATTTGCTTCAGCAACAATTACATCCAT
>JAFGID010000097.1 GCA_016929735.1 Ignavibacteriales bacterium
AAAAATTATCAGTTGTAAGATTATTTTTCTTTATTAGAATACTAACAATAAACCAAAATTGAGTTGTGTAACTATCATTCAAACAATCTTTAAGATTATTCTCATATTTTTCTAATAATTGTAATCTCTCTTCAGCAGTAATTTTAAGTTCATCAGCAATATCATCAGCTTGTCTTGCAAATTGATAAACAACAGCAATATCTTTTCTAATTTCTTTCTTGAGAAATAAGGATATGACTGGAAAATTTTCATAGTGGGACTTTGCGAAATCAATAGATTTTTTATAAGCTATATTTTCGTTGAATTCTGTAGTCATACTAATTTTGCTACGAAGTCACAAAGACACAAAATATTTTATTAAGAAAAAATAAAAAGGCTGACTTAAATTATCAGCCTTTGACTGTGCCCGGAACAGGACTTGAACCTGCACTGGCTTTTGCCAACTAGACTCTGAATCTAGCGTGTCTACCAATTCCACCACCCGGGCAATTTATTATCTTAGTGTATCATCTGTTGGTCTAACATCATAGTAGGTTTGGACTCCAATATCTCGTTCGGCATCAAATCTATCAGGCACATTCTTTTTATTAATTATATCAGATAAACCACCTTCTTGACAATCATCTGAGATTAATTTTGGATTACCGTAAGTATAAATTGATTCTTTGCAAAATGTTACTGTAATTACATTACCACTTGTAGGAGCTTTAAAATCATTCGTAGGTAATTTTATCTCATCATAAACACGCTTCATAAATAAACCCCATATAGGTAGCGCAGCAGTACCACCATAACCGTAACTACTGGTAAATTTTATCCTCCTATCATCAAAACCAACCCAAACACCAGCAGACAATTTTGGTGTAAACCCAACAAACCATGCATCCGCAAAATCAGAGGTAGTTCCTGTCTTTCCAGCAGCTGGATATTTAAAACCAAATTCTCCTCTAATTCGTGAACCTGTTCCACCATTAATTACCTCCTTCATCATATCAGTAATTATGTAAGCCGTCTCTTCTGGAATTGCTTCATAACTTATAGGGGTAAAATATTCTAACAAGATACCATTAGCATCTTCAATTTTCACAATACCGAATGGCTCAGTGTAAATTCCTCTGTTACCAATGGTTGCATAAGCAGATGTTAATTCAAGTGGTGATACTTCCGAAGCGCCAAGTGAAATTGCAGGTGTTAAATTTAATGGTGTTTTTATTCCCATTCTAATTGCATAATTCCCAACTTCAACGAGAGGAGCATAATCTTCTATAACTAATCGAGCAGCAATAATATTTACAGAATGTTTTAATGCACTTCGCAAAGTCATAAATTCACCACTTACTTTCCAATTAGCATTTCTAGGTTCCCAATTACCATATATAAATCTCTGGTCAAGCAAAGGATATGCTGGATAAAGCCCTCTGTCTACTGCAACTGTATAAATTATTGGTTTGAAAGATGAACCCGGTTGCCTGATAATTTGTGTTGTATGATTCAATCCACGGCCAGACAAACGATCACGCCCACCTACCATTGCTTTTATCTCGCCAGTTTCTGTGTCCAACACAATAAATCCAACTTCAATTTGTTGATTTACTCTTTGAACAGAATCGACAAAAGCGATATTACCTTTCAAGTAGTTATAAATTTTCTTTTGTTCGTCAGAATCTTTAGCATTCTTATATTCATTTCTTTCTTTGATGGCTTTATCAACAAGTTTTGTCAGAAGATCTTTGTTTTTATCCCAACTCCAGTTCTTGTCAAATGTCTTCTGAAAACCTTCCAAATGTTTATCAACAGATTCATTCGCAATTTTTTGCATCCTTGAATCAAGTGTAGTATAAATATTCAGCCCATCTTCATATAATTTGTATCTTTTCGAGAAACACCATTTTTCCATTTGTTGACGAGTATACTCAACAAAATGAGGGGCAATAGAATTTGATATTTCCTTTTTTACATCCGGAGGTAATAGTTTAATTGGTTCTTCTTTCATTCTGTCATACGTCTCCTGGCTTAGATCACCCATAACAACCATATTGTAAAGAACTAAGTTTCTCCTTTGTAATGCAGTATTTGGATTTTTATAAGGATCATAATAATTTCCACTTTTTTGTAAAGCAACGAGAACTGCAAATTCTGATAAAGATAAATCCTTTACATTTTTATTGAAATACATTTTAGCAGCCATCCCAACACCATAAGCACCTTGTCCAAGATAATGCTGATTAAGGTACATTTCTAATATTTCATCTTTAGTATAATTTCGTTCAATCTGGACCGCTGTTATCCATTCGCGAACCTTTCTAACTATCGTATCAAAAAATCCTTGTTCTTCATCTTTGAATTGAAATAAATTTCGTGCGAGTTGTTGAGTTAAAGTGCTCGCCCCCTCAGGTTTAAAAAGAAAAACAGTCTTGAAAATAGCTTTAACAAATCTCTCCAAATCAACACCCCAGTGTTCATAGAATCTTCTATCTTCAGTATCAAGTAATGCTTTTATACAATAGTCGGGTAAATCATTTAGATTAATCTCGATTCTTCTTTCAATAAAAAATCTGCCAAGCACTACACCATCAGCACTGTAAACAGTACTTGCTAAACTTTGTTTTGGATTTTCCAAGTCTTCAAGCGAAGGAAGCCCACTTATAACATGCCAAAAGAATAAAATTAAAAGGATGAGAAATATTCCAATAATAGACCATAAAATTTTTTTTCTAGTTTTTCTTCTTTTTTCTTTTAATTTATCGGGAATTGTGGAAACGGGTTTGTTTTTTTTCTTTTTGAATAACATATCTTTTATACTTTTAATATTTTAAATTCGTTATTTGAAAACACTCCAAAGTGAGGTTCTTCCATCCAAGAACCCAAATTTATATAAGAACCTGAATTAAATTTCTCGTTTCTAATTTTGTGGACATGCCCGAAGATAACATAATCATAACCTTCTTTAATTTTTTCTTTTGCAAATTCAAATAATCCATCAATTTTACCATAATTTTTTTTATCTGTATAACCCCTGCTTTTCTTACTTGATTTACGAGCTAACCAGATTCCAACATCGGGATGCAACCAGGAATAAAGCCATTGATTGAATCTGCTTCTAAGAATTTTTTTTAATATTTTATATCCCAAATCATTCTTCACATAATCGTCGCCATGCGCTAAAAAGAATTTCTTCCCTTCGAGTTCAGTTGATATCCCATCTTTCAATAATTTAGCTCCAATTTCATTTTCAAAAAAATTTCTGTGCATAAAATCGTGATTACCAATAAAATAATAAATTTCAGCTCCAGCCCATTTCAATTTTTTCAGTGCAGAAAAAACACGGAAATATCCCTTTTGCATTACAGTTCTGTATTCAAACCAATAATCAAATAAATCACCAAGAATAAATAAAGCCGAACAATCAGGAATAATTTTTTCTATAAAATCAACAAATAACTTCTCTTTTTTATTCTCCTGGGAGGAAGTACCTAATCCAAAATGAATATCTGAAATAAAATAATACTTGTTCTTCAAATTTACAAAAAATTTTTACTATTATATTTTAATATAATAATTTATTGGCATAGATTAAAGATAGAAATTTTTCATAATCAAGAACTAACTTAAATTTACATTATTTGCTTACTTTATAAACACAATTTTTATAAAAAAAATGCGTTAAAATTTATTATTTTTGAATACAAAATAAATAAAAAAGTAAAAAATGCTATATTTAACACGTCGCGAAAAATTTAGTGCCGCACACCGTCTTTGGAAAGACTCTTTTTCACAGGAAAAAAATGAAGATATTTATTGCGAATGCAGTAACTTTCATGGGCATAATTATGTTGTTGAAGTTACAGTTAAAGGCAAGATTAATCCAGAATCAAATTTTGTAATTAACTTGAAAACACTCAGTAGAATTATTCGTGAAAATATTATTTCAAACCTAGATCATAAATTCTTGAATGATATTGAAATGTTAAAAGGAAAAATACCAACTTCAGAAAATCTTGTTTTAGCAATTTGGGACGAACTGAAAGATAAAATTCCTGATGCCGAATTATTTTCAGTAAAGCTTCATGAAACAGAAAATAATTGTGTGGAATATAAAGGAGAAAAATAATTTTGGATTTAAATAAAATATCAAAAAGTGTTGAACAAATCATAGAAGAAATAGGTGAAGATAAAAATCGGGAAGGGTTGCTTAAAACACCTGAACGGGTTGCGGAAGCATATAAATTCCTTACACAAGGTTATTCGCAAGATATTGACAAGGTGATGAACAAAGCCATCTTCAAAGAGAAATATGACGAGATGGTTATCGTAAAAGATATTGACTTTTTCAGTTTATGCGAACATCATCTTCTGCCTTTCTTTGGTAAAGTACACATTGCATACATTCCAAATGGAAAACTTGTAGGACTCAGTAAACTACCGCGAGTTGTTGAAGTATTTGCTCGTAGATTGCAGTTACAGGAAAGAATGACTGTTCAAATCGCAGAAGCTATCAATAAATATCTTCAACCTGATGGTGTGGCGGTTGTTGCTGAAGCTTGCCATATGTGCATGATGATGAGAGGTGTAGAAAAACAAAATTCATTTTCTGTTACAAGCTCAATGCTTGGTTCTTTCCGTGATGATCCTAAAACAAGAAATGAATTTCTAAACCTTATTTCACGTAAAAATATTTAACATTTAAAATAATTATGAGGTTTTTATGAAGTCATTAATTTCAGCAGTATTACTTTTTATTCTCTTAATTTTGTTTGGATGCGCTCCAACAGAAGAAACCACTGATTCAAGATATGATGAAAAATCTAAAGTTGAAAACAAAGACACACAAACAGACGAGATTTATATTTTTGAAGATACTGAAGAAGATGAACCGGTTGTTGTTAAGCCTAAAAAAGAAGAATATATTTTTGACGACCAAGATGTTTCAGTTGATAATAAAAATGTGCTATCTTCTAATAATTACTATGTACAACTAGGAGCATTTTCCAAAGAAGATGGAGCAAAGGTCTATGTGGAAGTGAATCAAAGTTATGCACAAACGCCCTTGAATATCACTTACGATTCAGAAAGAGGTCTTTATCTGGTTCGTTCCAAGCCATTAAACTCAAGACAAGAAGCTGAGAATCTACGAAATGAATTGAAGAAACAAGAAAGATTTAAGGATGTTTTTTTGGTAGCACCGAAATAAGGTAATACAGAAGATAGGATAGAGAATCTGGGAATTACTGTAACGTTTTATTTTCTAATATTTTGTTTTTAAAATCAATTAAATTAATCGAGGAAAAGAATGAAAATATTTTTTGGATTTTTATTAATTGCAAGTTTATTTTTATCTTGCACTGAGGAGTACAAAGTGAAATATCCAGAAACAAAAAAAGTTGATGTAACTGATGACTATCACGGAACAGTTGTTGCCGATCCATACAGATGGTTAGAAGATAACACATCCGAAGAAACAGCTCAATGGGTTGAAGCTCAAAATAAAGTAACTGAAGAATACTTAGCAAGTATTTCTTTTCGTGAGGACATTAAAGAAAGATTAACGGAATTATGGAATTACGAAAGATACTCAATACCTGAAAAAGTTGGGCGATATTATTTCTTTTATAAAAATGATGGATTACAAGAACAGAGTGTAGTTTATAAACAGGAAGGTCTGGAAGGCGAACCGGTTGTTTTCATTGATCCTAACAAATTCTCCGAAGATGGTTCAATAAGTTTAACAGGTATTCATTTCTCTAATGACAACAAGTATTGTGGATATGGAATTTCACGAGGTGGTTCAGACTGGCAAGAATATTATATTCTTGATGTTGAAACAGGTGAAAAATTAAGTGATGAAATTTTATGGGTAAAATTTTCTGGAATGTCCTGGTATAAAGATGGTTTTTATTATAGCCGATACGATGAACCAGCAAGTGATGACAAGTTAAAAGCTGAAAATGAAAACCATAAAGTCTATTATCACAAAATCGGCACATTGCAAAGCGAGGATGAATTAATTTATCAGGATAAGAATAATCCAAAAAGGAATCATTACGCAGGAGTTACTGAAGATGAGAAGTATCTAATTCTCTATATATCAGATGTTTCATCAAGTTATAATTTATTGTATTACAAGGACTTGCAGAAAAATGAGGGGATGAAACCACTGATAAATAATTTTGAAGCTAATTATTCAGTAGTTGATAATATAGACGGTAAATTTTTAGTACTCACAGATTTTGAAACACCTAATT
>JAFGID010000098.1 GCA_016929735.1 Ignavibacteriales bacterium
GCAGCAGCCGTCCTTAGAGAAAACAAACAAAAGTATTCTGAAATAATGACATTGGAAATGGGAAAGCCGATTTCTCAGGCACGGAAAGAAGTGGAAAAATGTGCCTGGGTTTGTGAATATTATGCGGAATTTGCAGAGAGAATTTTAAGTGATGAAATAATTCAAACAGACGCGTCAGAGAGTTATGTTCGCTTCGATCCGCTAGGTGTAATACTTGCTGTGATGCCTTGGAATTTTCCTTTTTGGCAGGTCTTTCGTTTTGCTGCACCAGCACTAATGGCAGGTAATCTTGGATTATTAAAGCATGCTTCAAATGTACCGGAATGTGCTTTAGCAATTGAGGAAGTTTTTGATGAAGCAGGTTTTCCTAAATATTCTTTCTCGACTTTGTTGATTGGTTCTAATCATGTTAACGAGATTATCAACAACGATATTGTGAAAGCTGTTACTTTAACGGGAAGCGATTATGCAGGGAGGAAAGTAGCTGAGCAGTGCGGAAAGGTATTAAAAAAGTCTGTAATGGAACTTGGCGGCAGCGATCCTTTTATTGTATTAAAAGATGCTGATATTGATTCTGCTGTTGCAAACGCAGTAACTGCACGCCTGATAAATAACGGGCAGAGTTGTATAGCAGCAAAAAGATTTATAGTAGAAGAAGAGGTTTATTCGGAATTTTCTGAAAAATTTATTTCTAAAATGGAAAATACAAAAATTGGTGACCCGATGAGCGAAGATACGGAACTTGGTCCTTTAGCAAGGGAAGATTTATTATTTGAACTTGAAGAACAAGTGAAAAAATCAGTTGAATTTGGAGCCAAAATTCTAACTGGTGGCTATAGATTGAATAGGAAAGGAAACTATTATGCACCCACAATTTTAGCTGATGTAACGAAAGGAATGCCAGCTTACGAAGAAGAGTTATTCGGTCCTGTTGCATCACTTATTGTAGCCAATGACGAAAGCGATCCGATACGAATTGCTAATGATACTTGCTTTGGCTTGGGGGCATCGCTATGGACAAATGATATTACAAAAGCAAAAATTTTTGCAAGAAATATAGAATCCGGTTCGGTTTTTATTAATGATATGGTTAGGTCAGATCCGAGGTTACCTTTCGGGGGTATAAAATTATCCGGATATGGCCGTGAATTATCGCATTATGGAATTAAGGAATTTGTAAATATTAAAACTGTGTGGGTAAGATAATTAGAAAGCAGAATGATTTGAAAGGGGCATGGCACCAATTAACTTCGTCAGCTTTTCTTTTGCCGCAATTTCTTTGGTTAAAATTCTCCTGATACCTACAAATCGTGTAATATAACCGCCTTCAAAATCTGTAATTACAACGCCTCTTCTGTTCTTTGCTGATGAACTGTGAATAAATTTAATCGGTTCACCTTTCTCAGAAATTATAATCCCTACATGACCGACAGTTCGTGTTTTTGATTTTGGTCTTGTGAATAGTATTATATCGCCTTTTTGACAGTCTTCAAGAGCTATGGATTTTCCAACATCGGTCATTCCTTTGGATGAGCGAGGAATATCTATCCCAAAATTTCTATAAACATAATAAACAAAACCCGAGCAATCAAAGCCTTTTGTTGTTGTTCCACCCCATCTATAACGAACACCAATTTGTTCTTTTGCAAAATTAATGATACTGTCAGGCAGCATGATATTAACATTAATAGGAAAGTTAGGTAGTTGCGTAGATTTTATTGCAAAATTATCATCTTCATCGAAATTGATTTTTAATCCAGAGAAAGCTGATAAAATAAACCAAATAGAAGTAATAATAAATGATACAAGAACAAACTTAGTTGCTTTTTTCGTCATAAGCTTCAGATTATTAAAAATTGATGTGCAAACTTAAAAAAAAATGCATTGAAATGCAATGTATATAAATATTCAATTAATAATATAATAAAATAAATAATATTGAAATTTTATCTTGCAATAGTAAAATAATCCTCCCCATTGTCCTTTGTATGAATGAACAAAGCGTTTGCTCTGACTAATTTTATCAATGCTCTTGACGCTCTTCTGTTAGAGATGTTAGCATTTTTTTTTAATTCATCAACTGTAATTGTTTCGTTATTTTCTAAGTAATCGAAAATCTGTCGTTCAATATTACCAATTTCATATTTTTTCAATTCAATGTTTCTTGATTGTGTCTGAAAAATTTTTATCATTTCCTTACTGGCGAGAACGCTTTTATCATTTATTCTTATATATACAGCAGCGACATTGGGGTCAATTTCGTTCTTATAATCCTGCAATCGGTGAGGTTTATTTTGTGATTCATGAATCTCAGCAATTACAATTTCTTTTTCTTCAATGTTCAAGATTTGGATTGAATAATTTAAAGGTGGTTCGCAATATTTTTCTGCTGCTTCTTTTATAAGTTCTGCTTCTTCTTTTTCGCTTACAACTCCATAAATTGATTTATCATCATCAACACCGAAAATAACCACTCCACCCTTTGTATTTGCAAGGGCAATCATCTCCTTTGCAACTTTTTCATGTGAGGAAAATCTCTGTTTGAATTCAACATTCAATCCCTCGCCTTCTTCAATAATTTCGAGAAGTTTCTTTCGTGTCATAAGAATAAAAACAATAATGAGTTATTAATTTACATTATAAAGATGACATCTTTATTTTTTTTAAAAGATGTCATCTTTATTTGCTTATCATAAATTACTAATTTGTTTTATTTTCAAAATTAATTGGAATTCCAGACTTAATATGAAGATCTCTCTGAGGAAATGGTATCTCGATTCCATATTTTCTGAATTTTTCTACAATAGCACAATTTAACTCAGATTCTACTTGGTAATATATTTTGGGATCGTCGAGCCAGCATAATAGAACCATATTCCATTCCGATGCACCGAATTCAGACAATCGCACGGAGATATTTTCGCTTTTAAGTACATAAGGATTTTCGTTTGCAACTTCCTTTAATGCTTTTATTACAGTTTCAAGATTTGAATTATATGAAACACCAACATTTAATCTGAGAAGCACTTTTTTATCACCATGCGACCAATTCGTTACACGTCCGGAAATAAATTCCGAGTTAGGTACAATAATGGAAATATTATTTAATGTCTTGATAGTTGTTGAGCGGATTTTTATGTCCGTAACATCTCCTTCAGTATCTCCGATTGTAACTCTATCGCCAACCTGTATTGGTCGTTCGAAAAGTAAAATTAAACCGGAAATAAAATTTGAAGTAATATTTTGCAAACCAAATCCAATACCAACAGATAAAAATCCGAGTACTACAGCTAATCCGCTTAAATCAATTCCGATAAATTGAAGAGAAATTATCAGTCCAATAAATAAAACAATGTAGTTTATAATTCGAATAAGTGCAAATCGCATTCCTTCTGCAATATTCATTTTCGATAGGATTTTTTTCAAAACTTTTCTTCTCAGTAATTTTGCAAGTAGGATAAATCCAGTGATAACAAAAATAAAAATTATTGTTGAAAGTAACGTTATTTGTGTTTGATTAATAGAAAAAAGAGGATAATGTATTACTTCATTAAATTTCTGCCATACTTCTGAGAATGTCATCTTGCCTCCGAAAGTTAATTGGTAAAAGAAGAATCTTATTTAAAAATTAATTTTCCAAAATATTCAGGTTCGTAGGGGGGATGAGTCTGCATCTTTGACCAATCACTTTGATTTGGTTCTGATTGTTGACGATGGCGCCGGACATTAAATCCCCATGTGTCTCCAACTTGTATAGATTTTACATTCATACCATCTAAAGGGATTTTGAATTCAGCACTCCAGTAATCCTCGCCGGTAAACGTTGCAACGTCAAAATCAAATGGGAATAACCCTGCGGGTCCACTACAAAGAATTGTGCCGAATGGATTAACCATCAACCTATAGAATGCAACTTTATCAGACTCGGGGTCAAAATACAATTCGAAATCGTCATCACCGAAAACGAGAGGTATGTCACCATAAGCAAAAGCAGACAATCCATTTACATTTGGTTCTTCGCCGATTATTCCTACGTAGAGGAATTCCTTGTCATATAAAATTTTCACGCTTGTTTTTTCTGTTGCTGGCGTGTTATTGAAATCAGTAAATAAATTATCTATTCCGCGAATATTGCTCCAAATTGTTTCGTCCAATTTTCCATCAAGTTCAATTTTCGAATCATTATAATACCCATAAGTAACAGGTGGCGAGAATAAATAAAAATATTGATTGCTGTAATTTTCTAATTGATTTGAAGTGTAATATTTTGCTTTTACTACTAATCTTGGATAATCTGCCCTATTAAATTTTCCTTGTGGGATAGTGATTGTAAATTCATTTTTTAATTCGCTTTTGGGCTCAACTTCAATTGTCTTTCCCCAAGGTGTAAAATTCCAATCGAAATTCTCTGTTTCCCAAATAAGTGAATAAGTTCTTCTTTCTTTGCTATTGTTTTTGATTGTAACAGCAATAGTTGTATCAATTTGTTTATCTGTTAGAGTCGGAATATTTATTACATTATTTTGCTCAAAAAATTGAGATGAGAATTTATACTCATCTGGAGGGATAAAATCTTTTGAAAAGATTCCGTCTTTGCTAATAACCGCATAATCAATATTATCTTCATTTACTGTAACTTGCAAGTAGTGATGAAACCTTCCGGCAAGTGGACTGTAAATATTCATATTGCCAGAAGAATTCAGACAGAAGTAATCAATGCCTTCAATATTCCTATAGTCGTAAATATGGCTATGTCCTGTAAAAACTGTCTTAACAGGATAATTTAAGAATAATTTGTGAACACTTTTCCATACTTCATTTTCATTCATATACATAGGAGGATGGATAACCACAAAAATATTTTGACAATTTTTGGCATTGTCCAAATCATAGATTAGCCAATTAAATTGCTCTTCGGATATTGAATAAAATTCCTGATTGATGAAAGCATTCAAAATTATAAAATGAGAATTTTCGTAATCGAATGAATAGTAGATTTTATCTTCACCCCAAGCTTCCATATATGCTGGTTCAATTTCTTTTGTAGTCACATCGTGATTTCCGGGAGTGGGATAAAATGGGACAGATAGAGGTTTAATTTGTTCTTTGAATCGCTGCCATTGCTTTCGTGCAACATCAATGCTGTATGTATAACCGTGAATCATATCGCCAACGTGCAAAACAAAATCAGGTTTGATTAGTTCTGTCTCCCTAACTATATTTTCAAATACTTCAGGATTTTGAAACTGGCTATCACCCCATACGATAAATTTAAAATTCTGTGCATTTAAATAAAACGATGCAAGTATAAAGATGAGCAAAAAATATTTTTTCATTTCTATAAATCCTAATATTTATAATATGTTTTATCTTCCAATACCCATTGTTCGGATAAATCTTTATGCAGTTCTCTTAAAAATCTTGATGGCTTGGCAAATGTAATTCCATTATATCTATCAAATATTTTTTCGGGATATGTTATATATAAATTTTGTTTTGCTCTTGTAGCAGCAACGTACATTAATCGTCTTTCTTCTTCAAGTTGGTCAGCACTTTCGCAGGACATTGAAGAAGGGAAAAAGCCTTCCAATGCGTGAATGATAAAAATCGTGTTCCACTCTAAACCTTTTGCGGAATGAATGGTTGATAAAGTTAAAAATTCTTCCTCACGCATTTCTGCTTCAATATCAATCACGGTATCCTGTGGTGGTTCTAGCGCCATATCAGCAAGGAAACTATCAACGCTCCTATAATTCTGCGAAATGTTCAAAAAGATTTCCAAATCTTTTTTTCGTTTGTTGAAATCGTCATATTTATCCATAAAGAAAGGTTCATAGTATTGTAAAATGGATTCAATCTTTTCCGAAGGAGTCAATTTTTTCTTGTGGATGTCTTGCAATAAATAAAGCAAGTTTAGTATATGGTCATTGTATAAAGGATTGACAATTGCATCGGGTTTAGTTTCAAGAGAAATTCTTCCTGTTGCAAAATCATCAATAATTGTTTGTGCTTTCTTTGGACCTATACCCTCGTGCAATAATAGAACACGATACCAACTGACAAAATCTTTTGGATTGGCAGAAATTCGGAGAAAGGCGAGCATATCTTTTACGTGTGCTGTTTCAATGAATTTCATACCGCCGAATTTTTTGAAAGGAATATTTGCTTTTGTTAATTCAATTTCCAAATCAAAAGAGAAAAATGATGAACGAAAGAGAACAGCAAAATCGTTTAATGATAAACCTTCTTCTCGTAGTTCAAGAATACGCTCGACAATAAAACGGGATTGCATATTTTCGGTTGCTGCTTTAATTATTACTGGTAGAACTCCACTTTGTTTGTGGGTGAAAAGATGTTTCGGATATTTTTCAATTGCAGATTCGATAATCTGATTGGTAAAGTCAAGTATCGGTTGTGTGCTACGGTAATTTTCTTCTAAAGTAATGACTTTGACATCCTTGAATAATTTTGGAAATTCGATAATGTTTTTAAAATTTGCTCCTCTGAATGAATATATAGACTGCGAATCATCACCTACCACCATTAGATTATTATTCAACTGTGTTAATCCTTGAACAACTTCTGCCTGTAATTTATTTGTGTCTTGATATTCATCAACCATTACAAAATTGATTGAGTTAAGAAGAGATTGAGCGGCAGGTGAAAACTTCCAAAGAAAATCTCGTAAATAAATCAAGAGGTCATCGTAATCAAGCAGACTGGATTTTTTTTTGTAATTTTCATATACATTTTTGATTTGTCGCATTTCCTGAAGGTACAAAGAAAAATGAGGATATTCCTGTATGACAATATCGTCCAATGGGCGACACATATTGGTACTTAAACTGAAAATTTTATAAAGCGTTTGTTTATTAGGAAAACGTTTTTTAAGTTCACCCAATTTCATCTGCCCCTTAATAAGGTTGATAACATCTTCGCTATCACCTTGATCTAGAATTATAAAATTGGAATTAAGCCCAATATGATTTGAAAACTTACGAAGAGTAATATTAGCAAATGAATGGAAAGTTCCTCCGTTTACTTTTCCGCACCTATTGTCAAGTAGTAGTTCGGCTCTATTCATCATTTCTCTCGCAGCTTTGCGTGTGAATGTTAGCAAAAGAATGGATTGTGGATTATAACCCATTTCAACTAAGCGAGCAACACGAAAAACGAGAGTCCGCGTTTTGCCTGTTCCTGCACCTGCAATAACTAAGTAATTTCCCTCAATTGAAGAAACTGCTTCAAATTGAGCAGGATTAAGTTGATTTTCATAATTTATTTTATAATTAATCTTATCATTTATTTTGTCAATCCCTTTTGAGTGAGATTTGAGTACGTATTTTTTTTCCATATTTTGATTTTATTTGAGAAAAATTTTATTGAAATAGTAAACTGAATTACAATTTTAATTTAAAGATTTAATTAAAATTTACAAAATCCTACGAGTAAATTCTATTGTTTATTTTGCGAAATGATGATATAAAATCAGGTCAGTTTATTAAATGAAGAATTTTATTTTGTAATTTTTTCTAAAGTGGCAATTAAATTTTTCTGTTCGATTTTACTTAATTTATTCCACATATTCATAATCTGGTTTTCGTAATCGGGCAATAATTTTTCAAGTTTTTGCTCTCCCTTTTTTGTCAATTCCACAATAATTATTCTTCTGTCATCCTTTGGATAAATTCTCTTAATGAATCCATCTTTCTCCAAATTGTCTGTTATGCAAGTTACGTTTGCAGCTGTTACCATTAGTTTGCGACTAATTTTATTTAGTTGTGAAGGTCCGTTTGCTTTTAGAATTATTAAAACATCCAATTGTGCGGCCGTTAATTCGTAATGAAGGGCAATTTTTTGTAAGATGAATTTTAATTTACCGTGTGCTTGATATATTATATCAACAAATTCTAATGTTGTAAATAGTTTATCTGTTTTATTCATACTTTATTCTTATTTTTTATTAAATATGCGAAGTGTAAAATTATTTTTTTAGAATAATTTTCATTGTTGTTCCGACGCTAATCACAGAGGATTTTAAAAATATTTTTCCGCTATGATAACCTTCAATTATCCTCTTAGTTAAACTTAACCCTAATCCCCATCCTCTTCTCTTAGTGCTGTATCCGGGTCGGAAAATATCTTTTCTTCTTTTAAAATCTATTCCTTTTCCATTATCTGTAACTTCAATTTCAACTTTTTTCTTTGTTTCTGCAATTTCAATTTCAATCAGACCTTTTTTACCCTCAATTGCGTCAAGTGAATTTTTCACAAGATTTTCTATGACCCATTCAAACAATTCATTGTTCAATAATGCTTTAATATTAGAATCACCAGTAACTTTTAACTCCACATTTTTACCAAAGTTAGGAAGTCTTCTTTGAAAATAATTCATTACTTTGTTAATACAGTCAACAACTTTCTCTGGTTTTAATTCAGGTTTTGAGCCAATTTTAGAGAACCTATCCGCAATTTTGCACAATCTTGTCAAGTCATTATCAATTTCTGCGGTAGCATCAAGAACCTTTTCAGGTTCTTTATAATTCATTCTTAGTATCTCTGACCAACCCATTAAGCTTGAGATGGGTGTTCCCAGTTGATGAGCCGTTTCTCTTGCCATACCAACCCAGATGCTGCTCTGCTCACTTCTTTTGATATAACTAAAACTTATATATGCAACTAAAATAAATAAAATAGCAAACAAGATTTGAAAGTATGGATAATATTTCAATTCTTCAACCATTTCTGAATCGCCATAATATAATGTTTGAAGCAATATAGAATCAGAATAAACAGGTATTGGTTTATGAATATTTTTATATTCATTGATTTTATTGATTAAAAAATCATTTATTTGAGTTTCAGACCAATTTGAATCAATATTTAAATTTCGGTAACCAATTGTTGGATTGTTTTCAGCATCAGTTAAAATTAATGGAAAATCTATTTGTTGAACTATTTGGAGTTGAAAAGAATAATCGGGAATTTCTTCTGAATTTACCAAATACTCGATATGGCTGGCATATAATTCGACGAGCTCTTTTTCACGTTGCTGAAGTTTTTTTACAAGATGATTTGTGTATAAAAGTGTACTTGCTGCAATTATTAATGCAAGCAAAAATAATAACAACTTAATTATAAGTGATGATGGTTTACTTTTCATTTATTATATTTTTTTATTGTAAATTTAGTAAATAAAAATTATAAAATGCTTTATCTCTCATCTTCTAAAACTTCTTTTTTGGGAATTATTTCTTTCTGAGGTTCGATTATTTCATCCTTCTCAGGTTTTTCAATCATATCGCTTTCTGGAGGTATCTCTTTTTGCTTTTCAGGTTCAACTTGTTCTTCTTCTA
>JAFGID010000099.1 GCA_016929735.1 Ignavibacteriales bacterium
TCAATCACCTCAACAGGCAATTTAGATAAATCATTTTTATCCATTTCATTTCCATTATTACCAAAAGTCGGTATTAAAAAAGTTCATGAAATATATAATCCTGAGGACGGAAATAGGTCAGTCAAAATTACAGATGCATTTTTAGAAGGGTTTGAAACGTTGCCGATAATTGGCAAGCTTCCTTTTCTGAAAGATTTTGCAAAATACTTCCCTCGACCTAATTGGTCAGTTTCCTGGGATGGTTTTGAAACACTTCCGATCATAAATCTTCTTGCACAGAAAGTAACTTTAAATCACGGTTACGATTGCGGTTATTCCGAAGGATGGCGTGTAAATACAGATGGAAATACATTAATCCAATCACAAAAAATTAGTTACGGATTTTCACCCCTGCTCGGTTTTGATATTACTTTCTTTCCACTTTGGGAGGGTAATCTGCGAGGTAAGGTCGAATTTAGGAATAAGACGGATTTCAACGTAGGAGTTTCAACGAATAACATAACGGAAACATTATCCGATGATATCAATATATCAGCAAGTTATTCGAAATCTGGATTTGAATTACCATTATTTGGTATTACTCTTAAAAATGACATTGAAATCTCATTCTCCTATACAAGAAAAACAAGTTCAACCATTCTTTATGATATGGGACTTGATCCACTTGGAAATTCAAAATTTAAAGAAGATGGCGAACCACAAGATGGCAGTATTAGGACGACAATTGAACCAAGAATAAAATATGTAATGAGTGCCAAGGTTACACTGTCCGCTTTCTGGAAAAATATTGCAGTAAAACCTCAAGGTGCATCAAGAATTCCTGAAACAACTACCAATGAATTTGGATTAGATGTAAACATCACAATTTAATTATTTATTTTTAATTTTAATATTTGAGGAAATTATGTCAAAGAAAAAAATTCTTTGGGTAGACGATGAGATTGAATTACTACGTTCGCATATTATATTTTTATCTGAAAAAGGATATGAAATAATAACCGTTACAAACGGAGAAGATGCAATCGAAGCAGTTAAGCAAGGAAATTTTGATTTAATCTTTCTTGACGAGATGATGCCGGGGATGGGTGGATTAGAAACATTGAATTATATGAAAGAAATTGATAACAATGTGCCTGTCGTAATGGTAACAAAAAACGAAGAAGAATCTTTGATGCACGATGCTATAGGAAGTAAAATATCAGATTATTTAATAAAACCAGTTGTTCCATCGCAGATATTAATGGTATGTAAAAAATTTCTTGAAAAATCTAAAATTTCTGGTGAATATGCAACTAAAGACTATCTTCAGGATTTTAATAGCATAAACAGACAATTATTTGAAGCACCTGATTATGAGGAATGGATAGATATTTATTTAAAACTTGTTAAATGGGATATTGAATTAGGCAAAGATGCACAGAGCGATCTCTACAAAACTTTAGTAGAATTAAAGAGAGAATGTAATTCTGAATTTTGTAAATATATAGAAAATAATTATAAAACTTGGGTAAATAATTTAGAAAGCACAAATAGACCTACACTTACAGTTGAGGTCCTTGATAAATATGTTGTTGAACATCTGAAAGCAAATGAAGGTCCTGTATTCTTTCTGGTTATAGATTGCTTAAGGATGGACCAATGGTTTGTGTTGGAGAAATATTTATATGATATGTTCACCTTTACAAAGGATTACTATTATGGAATTATACCCTCAGCAACACCCTATGCAAGAAATTCACTTTTCAGTGGACTATTTCCATCAGAAATAGAAAATTATTATCCTGATTTATGGAAAAATGATACCGATGATGAAAATAGTATGAACAAGCATGAAAAAGAATTATTGAGAATATTTTGCGAAAGGAAAAGAATTAAATTACGGAATGATGTTAAATATATTAAAATAATTGACCCCGAACTTGGAAAAAATTTAGAGCAAAATTTACATACACATGTTAATACACATTTGATGGCAATAGTAATTAACTTTATTGATATGATTGTTCACCATCGCTCTGATTCTGCTGTATTGAAAGAAATTGCACCCGACGAGGCTGCATTCCGCTCTTTGACTGAAAGCTGGTTTCAGCATTCTAATTTGATGAACATATTTAAAATCATAAGCAAAATGAAAAATGCTACTATTATTGTAACTACTGACCATGGAAGCATAAGGACTTTGCGTGCTTCAAAAATAATGGGTAACAGAGACACCTCAACAAATTTAAGATTTAAATTTGGGAAGAACTTTACTGCAGAAGAAAAGGATACTGTCTATATTAGAAATCCTCAAGATTTTAGATTACCGAAGAGGGGAATGACCACGAGTTATATCTTCGCAAAGGAAGATAACTTTTTTATATACCCTACTGATTATAATTTGTACTTGAATAAATATAAAGATACATTCCAGCATGGTGGAATTTCTATGGAAGAAATGTTACTTCCTGTAATTACCATGAAAACCAAGGTATAATTTTCTACTAGTGCAATTGATGAAAATACTCAATAAAAAATTTGATTGTATAGGTAAAAGCGAATTAAGAATAATCGCAAAAGAACTTTCTGCTAAAATAAAACAAGGTTATATAATTGAACTTATTGGTGGACTCGGTACAGGAAAAACTTTTTTTGTTAAATGCATCTGCGAATATTTTAAGATAAAAAATGTAAGTAGTCCATCTTTCAACATTTTTAATCAATATAATGGAAAACTAAATGTTTTCCATTTTGACTTTTATAGGATTAAAAACAAAGAAGAATTATTTAACACGGGTTTTTATGAACATCTGTCTGATGACGATGCTGTAAAATTTATCGAATGGCCAAATTTAATACCGGAGGCTATTCCAGTTGTGAATTACAGAATTTATTTGGATTATTGTAAAGAACATAAACTGAAAAGAAATATTAATATTGTGTGTCCTGAATAATTGCTATCAAATAGTTAAAAATAAATATTGAAATAACCAGAAGTTCTTAATGCGGTATTTATAGTTCAATTGTTTTTTAATATAGAATATCGATTAACGAATGAAGAATTATAAAGAAATATTATGA
>JAFGID010000100.1 GCA_016929735.1 Ignavibacteriales bacterium
ATCCTCTCCATTATCAATGAAGTCATTATTGTTTTTATCTTCAGTATCTAATAGACCATTGAGAATTATATCTTCACTGAATCTGCCAAATTCAATATACATATTTGCATCAGTTGGTGCTTCTTCAATCTTAAGCCAAATTTCCAAATAATGGAATTTATCTTTAAAATTTTTCATTTCATTCGGTATTCGTTTCATAATTCCTCCCCAATTATCATTCGGATTCGATAATTCAGGATACCAATTATAAAAACCCCTTTCGGTGGGGTCAAAGATAAAATCCAATACATTTACTTGTTCATTATATTTTTCGACTACAATATTATTGCCCAGAATATCGTAAATTGAGGTGCTGGAAGGAAGAATATTAAACCAAAATGTTTTACCTTTAAAGGAAAGTTTCTGTTTATAATCTGTTGTAGTTGGTGATTTAGCATCAACAGGAATACTAATATCGTTCCATTGAGTAAATCCAATTCCAACATCATCTCCATTAACTAGATAGTTTTTATAGATAATTTCAGGTTCGGTAGTCTCAGATTCACAAGCAAATATTAGAAGTAATGAAGTGCTTATGATTGGAAGCAAAATTTTGAGTTTCATTAGTTCCTCCGAAAAAATATTTGTTGATAAAAAATTAATATAGGCTAGTACAAAAATGTTGAAATGTATATCTGATTCAACTGATAAATCTGTGCATACATTAAAATTTACCTTCAATTAATTCTTATTACGTATGGGAAAGCACTAAATAAATTTAGTATTGTATCTTATAGAAATATTTTTTTTATATAAAATAATTAAAACTCAAACATTCCTAAACCAATCATGAAATTATTTCCATCTCTGTGGTTTAATTTCCATGTGAATTCTACAGACAATGGTAATAGCCATACAATCTTACCAATACTAAAACCAATTTCGTAAAATGGTTGAGTGAAAGTTTTATAAGGTACTGTTAAAATATTTTTACTCTTGTCAGAGATGTCAAGGTAAGCAGCATTAAAATGAAGACAAAGATATAATTGTAAATCTTTTAATAGTGGAAATTTAAGGAATCTAAAAAATTCGTCGAATAGATTATATTCTAAATTTAACGATAGAACTCTATCGCCAAAAATTTCATACAGACTGAGTGTCCTAAATGTGAACTCTCTACCTAACTTATTTAAATTACCTGTAAGCGGATTAAGCATCTGAAAAGGGACAGGACCATTTGAATAGACTGCTGTAATTCGAGAATCAAGTCTTGTAGTTCCGAAAGGTTCGATTGTTGAGGATATCATTGCTTTATAAAGTGCAAAATCTAAGTTACTATTTAAGATTTTTGAATTACTGAAAATTCCTTGCAAGGATAAATTGACTACTTCATTCTCGACATATAATTTTCTTAATTGTTTACCATCTTCAAAAAATTTTAATTTACGAAAAGTAAAATTTATTTGTGTAGTTAGAGCATTTATTTTTGTGTCATAAATAGGAATATTTTCGTTGTATTTATCATTTGTGTAAAGAATAGAGAAATCAGAATTTTTTTGTGCAGTTCTGTCACTCGTATGAGATAATCCAAGAGAAAGATTAATTTTAGGATGTATCTCTGTCCAGAATGTAATATTTGCACCAGAAGAATAATGATATTCAAGAAAATCCCACTTAGAAAACAAACAAGTCATTGTTGTCAAAAACTCAGTATTTGAAATAGGGCGATCATCAAAGAGATATTTAAGTTTATCAAAAGCATCGATTGAAAGACGGAACATATCATTCTTGCCAAATCGATATCGAAGACCGAAATCAGTTTTGAATTTTTTATCGTTGAAACCATAATCAAAATCTATCCAAGAATATGAGCCTTCATTAAAAATTTCATCGTAAGTTAATCTTGAATCAATAGTGTGTCCCTCTACACGGTTGAAATGATAATGCGATATTCCAATAGGTCCACTTAATTGAAAATTTTCTGAGAAATTTAATTTTGTGCCCCATAAACTAAACTTAACTAAAGTTGAATCAGGTGGAATCGCCATAATGCTATCAATTTTTGCATATGCTTTATCCTCCTCAACTGTACCCGGTATGGTTTGAGTGTTTTTCCAGTATGTAGAATCTTTTTCATCAGCATCCTGATGAATTTTAATTACAACATCATCGGCAAAAAAATCATCCTTAATATCTGAATTTATTTCGTAATCATAAAAAATGGAATTGAGCGAGAAATTAGCAGCAAGTGTCCTTCCGAAAAAACTTACATCTATCTCAACAAATAATCTGTAATCTATAGGCATATAGATATTATTTGCATAAGGGAGGAATTGTTGGAAGATTCGAATATTTTTTAGTACTGCTTTGTAGGGATTTGCAGCGTCATTTAATGTAACATCAATCTTTACCAAAGAAAATATACTATCTGCAATATAAATATGTCCTTTGAAACCGGGATCTGCTTGGTCATCTGTATCAATTAATATTTTATATATTTTTATGTTATCCATCCACAAACTATCTTCGAGATAATAGAAGTAATAATCAATTGCATTATCTGCAATAAAACTTTTTAATGGTCTTGAAAAGAACTGAACATCATCGGTGTAAAAATTTTGAATAAACCTGCCACCTGTAAATAAATTTATTGTTGATGGGAAATTTGAAGTTTGTTTCCGTGCTATAATTTCATCCTTGTAGTAATCGGGTTTTAGGTAGTAACTGACACTCTCGTTTTCCATTATTCCTTCGATTTCCAATATTGTCGAATCAGATTCCTTTCCTGTTTCCACAGAAATACCGCGCCCTTTAGCAGTGATTGGCTCATTAGTTTTTATTATTCCCTTAGTATAACTTTTGAAAATATAGGAATTTAATACATTCTCTCGTTTATGTTTATACTCAATTGCTTTTCTGATAATTCTAAGAGCAGGATTATCACGCGGAGTAACTACTACTTCATTCAACTCATAACTAATTGGTTGAAGTAAAATCTCAACTTGCATATTTTGGGTAAGATTTATTTTTGTTGTATC
>JAFGID010000101.1 GCA_016929735.1 Ignavibacteriales bacterium
ACATAAAAGGGCAAGGTAGAAACAATATTGCAAAATTAAATAATACGGATGGTACTCCGGACGCTACTTGGGACCCTTCAGCAAATAGTAATGTAAATACAATAGTAATAGATGGGACAGGTAATTATATTTATACAGGTGGTAGTTTTACGACCATTGGTGGGCAAACTAGGAATCGAATTGCGAAATTAAATAATACAAATGGTAATGCTGATGTAACCTGGGATCCAAATTCAGATGTTACAGTAAAAACAATAGCAATAAGTGGAAGTGATATTTTTGTGGGCGGATTTTTTAATTCAATAGGTGGGTTAACAAGAAATTATATTGCCAAATTGAATTCAGTTAATGGTGCAGCATTTTCTGATTGGGACCCTAATCCAATGGACGATGTTCTAATTATAAGTATAGACGGAGCAGGTGTCTATGTTGGAGGTACATTTCCTTCAATTAATTGTGTCAAAAGAAACTTTATAGCACGGTTTCATAATTCAAATGGCAAGGTTGATAATGATTGGGATCCAAATTCAAATGGCGCGGTAAGTACAATTGCTATAAGCGGAGATGATGTTTATGTAGGTGGAATTTTTACAGAAATTGCTGGTGTTTCAAGGAATAGAATTGCCAAATTGAATAATATTGATGGTGATGCTGATGTAACTTTTAATCCAAATGCTAATAATCAAGTAATTAATATTATTTTTGATAAAACTGGCGATACCTTATTTGTAGGAGGCAGTTTTACATTAATAGGTACACTTTCAAGAAATTATATTGCAAAATTGAACACAACTAATGGAAATGCCATTGCTACTTTTAATCCAAATGCTGGTTTATATGTTTATACAATAAAATTAGATAATAGCGGTGATACTTTATTTGTAGGTGGTAATTTTACAACTATTGGTGGTCAATCTAGGAATCGAATTGCTAAATTGAATACAACTAACGGCAGTGCAGATTTAAGTTGGAATCCTAATTCTGATGGACCTATATATTCAATCGAGATTACATCTAATAGCAATGATGTTTTTGCAGGCGGAATTTTTACAAGTATCGGCGGTCAATCGAGAAATAATATTGCGAAATTAAACAATACTAATGGCGATGCAAATTTAAGTTGGGATGCTAATTCTGATGAAATGATTGCTCGTATTAAAATTATTGGAAATGATATTTTTGTTGGTGGTAATTTTACAACCATTGGTGGTCAATCAAGAAATTACATCGCACGGCTAAATAACACAAATGGTGATGCGGACTTAAGCTGGAATCCTAATGCAAACGGCCTTGTTACTTCAATTGAAAGTTATAAAAATTCAATATATATAGGTGGGGAATTTATCAGAATTGGCGGAGAACCCCAGTGGTATTTAGCTAAATTTAAGAATGCTTTGGCTATTGAATTGAACTTGAAGATATTTCTACAAGGAGCATATAGATAATTTTCTAATAACTTTAATTTCTTAATATTAAATTAAGAATTATTATTCAAATCCTTAATGAGTATAGAAATAGAGCGAAAATTTTTAGTAAAATCGGATGAGTGGAAATCCCTTGGCAAAGGGCAGTTCTATCGTCAGGGATACCTTTCTACAATGCCCGGACGGATAGTCAGGATAAGAACAACCGGAAAAAAATCTTACTTAACGATTAAAGGGCTGGTAGTTGGTTTAACCCGTAATGAATTTGAATACGAAGTACCTATAGAAGAAGCAAAATTCATCATCGAAAATTTATGCGAAAAACCAATCATAGAAAAATACCGGACTAAAATTAAGATAGACGATGTCATTTGGGAAGTAGATGAATTCCTCGGGGAAAATGAGGGATTAGTTATTGCTGAAATAGAATTAAAATCAGAAGAGCAAAAAATTAATATACCTAACTGGATTGGTGAAGAAGTAACAGGTGACTTCCGTTACAGTAATTCCAATTTGATAAAAAATCCTTTTACTAAATGGTGAAAGATTTTAATTGGATTTAATTGAAAATTATGTTATCTTTTAGCGTGATATTTTAATATCATTAGAATATATTATTTGCAAATTTTTTTTGGGGGGGTCAAATGAAATTTTACAAATTTTATTTGCCACTCTTTTTATTGCTTCAATTCTTCACGAAAATATTTCCACAAGACACCTTTCCTGATACAAGTTTTTGGATAACAAATGATAAAGTATATTCAATTACAGGTGATGGTGATTATGCTTACATTGGCGGTGATTTTACGCAGTTAGGGCCCAGCACAGGTTGTGGAGTTAAAATAACCTCATTAGACCATAATTATGATAAAAATTTTCCTAAAGTGAATGGAACAATTCATACTGTAGTTTCAGATGGGAGAGGCGGTTGGTATATCGGAGGAGAATTTACCAGTGTGGGTGATTATGCGAGGAATAGAATTGCACATATCAATTCTGATGGAAGTTTGGATGCTACCTGGAATCCAAATGCGAATAGTTATGTTTATACAATTGCTGTTAGCGGAAGTGATATATATGTAGGAGGGAGTTTTTCAAATATTGGTGGACAGACAAGGAATCGAATTGCGAAACTGAATAATACAAATGGGAATGCAGATACAAAGTGGAATCCTAATGCTAATAATACAGTCTGGACGATAGCAATAACTGGGAGCGATATTTATGTAGGTGGTAATTTTTCTACTATAGGAGGACAGACACGAAGCAAATTGGCTAAATTAGATGATGCTGATGGGTATGCAGATTTAAGTTGGATACCTGACCCAGATGGGGTTGTATATACAATTGCGATTGATGGTAGCGATATCTATGTTGGTGGTAATTTTACTATTATTAAATCCAGTCTGAGAGGAAAAGTTGCGAAATTAAATAATACAAATGGTGATGTCGATGCAACATGGGACCCAAACTCAAATAACACTGTATATGCAATCTGTATTGATGGAAATGATATCTATGTAGCGGGTAGTTTTTCAAATATTGGAAAACAGCCAAGAAATAGAATTGCGAAATTAAACAATACAAATGGTGATGCTGTTGCTAAATGGAATCCAAATGCCGATAATACTGTCAGGACTATAGCAATAAGTGGAGACGACATTTATGCAGGAGGTGAATTTACAAGTATTGGTGGACAATCGAGAAGTAGAATTGTGAAATTAGACAATGTAGATGGTTTAGCTGACGCTACATGGAATCCTAATGCAAATAGTAGTGTTAATTCATTAGCATTAAATGGGAATGATATTTATGTAGGTGGCATATTTACTAGCATAAATGGTATTACAAGAAATAAAATGGCTAAAATAAATAATTTGACAGGTATGGTTGATACAACTTTTAATCCAAATATGAACTCTACTGTGCTGACAATCTGTATTGATGGCGAAGATATTTATGTCGGTGGTCTGTTTAGCCAGATTGGTGGTCAGACGAGAAGTAGAATTGGAAAGATAAATAAAATAACAGGTGCTCTGAATTCCGATTTTAATCCCAATGCAACTAATTCAGTAAGATGTATTGTTGATGAAGGCAGCGGTATATTTGCAGGTGGTGTATTTACAAGCATCGGTGGAAAGTCAATCAAATATTTGGCGAAATTAAATAAAAATAGTGGGGCTGCCGATGAAGATTGGGATCCCCAGTTAGATGGAGGAATAGAAAAAATAATTATTGCTGATAGTAATTTATACATTTGTGGTAGTTTTACAAATATACAAAGTTATCCCATCAAAGAAGTTGCCAAAATAAAAAAATCTGATGCAACTGTAGATTATACTTGGTTTGCTAATCCAAACAGTGGTGTTATTACCCTCGAGGTCAAAGATAATTCCATTTATATTGGAGGTAATTTTTCACTTGTTAGAGGAATAGAGAGAAATAGAATTGCAAAATTAGATAATATGACGGGTGCAGTAGATGCAGCATGGAATCCAGATGCCAATCAGTCTGTTTATTCAATTGTTATCAATGGTAAGGATATTTATGTAGGGGGATATTTTACCAATATTGGTGGACAGACAAGAAATCGGTTGGCGAAATTAAATAACACAAATGGAAATGCAGATTTAAGTTGGAATCCTTCTTCTGACGCTATAGTTCGAACAATTAATATTTTTGATAATACATTATTTGTCGGGGGTGAATTTAAATCTATTGGCGGTTTTACACAGAGTGGTTATGCTGTATTTCATAATGTCCCTCAATATGGGATAGATTTAAATCTAAAAATATTTTTACAAGGTGCGTACAGATAATTATTGTTTTTCAGCTTAAATTACGGGGTGTTTATTCACCCCTTTATATTACAATCCAAGTCGTTTTGCTTCATCAGGTTTTTGTTTCTTAAGCAAATCAAAATCACAATATTGAGTAATGATATTAAACTCTTGGATTAGTTTTGATAATTCAATCTTCGTATTCCAAAATTCTTTCACCTTACCATGAATAAAATTAAATTTTTGCATATCCATCGAGCTGAACATCATAACAATGACATTATTACACGCGTTTTTTTCTTCTTCAGATAATTTTTCCCTTTCTTTACCATATTCAACAAATTTTTCTATTGTTTTATCTTTTAATGCATTAATTTGTTCGAATAATTTTGAAGTGTCATTTTCTTTATTGAGAATATCTATTAGTTCGTCATTAATTTTAAGATATTCGGTTTTAATAATTTCGCCTAATTCTCTTCCGTTCATTTTTTCTCCTAATGTATTGATGATAAAAATTTATTCAATTCCAAGTCGCTTTGCTTCTTCGGGTTTTTGTTTCTTTAAAAGTTCAAAATCTGAGTATTGAGTCATAATGTTAAATTCTGTAATTAAAGTTGCAAGGGGATAGTCGCTTTCCCAGAATTCTTTTGTCCTTTGAGTAATGTAGTCAAATTTTTCTTTATCATAATCGTAAAATGTTAATACAACTTCATAATTGCATTTCTTCTTTTCTTCTTCTGATAGTTTTTCTCTTTTTTTGCCGTATTGAAAATAAATATCAATATATTTTTCCTTTAATTCTTCCGCTTTTTCTTTTATAGTAGAATGTTCAGTCTCATTTTTTAGAATTTCAATTAATTCGTCATTCATTTTTATATATTCTTCAGAAATTAGTTGCCCGAGTTCTTTGCCTTTTAATTCTTCTTTTTGAATGCTTTTATTTGATTCTTTATCAGTACATTTTATAAAAAGAAAAATCAAAATAATGACAATTGTGCATGATAGAAATTTCATATTATATTATCCTAATTTTTTATTATTTACTATTTAAAATATGAATATTACACAACAATTTATTAACTTATAAATAATAAATTTCTATTTTTTCAATAATTTGAGTTAAATATGAAAAGAACAAAATATTTAAAGGTGTTGATGTGCATTTTTATATTTTCAACATTCGTATACTCTCAATCAACAAAAAATGACATACCTGTTTCACAATTACCTTCATCAATCAAAAATATTTTGGATAAATATGTTGAGATTTTGAATTCTGAGACATTAAATATTTGTGCAGAAAAATTCTTATCAATAGCTGGAGGAAGTCTTGTCAATCCAGAGGGAACTTCATTAAGAAGTACTGTGAAACCATTTTCGCTGACAAAAGATTTTAACAATATAAAATTCTATAAACAACCTGTTGAAATTACAAGAGTAAATGTTCAATATTCAAATGGTGCTGGATTCGGACAAAGTGCAATAAAAGGAAAAATTTATAAGATTTGGATACAGAAAAAAGATAATGTACAAGGGCTACCTGCTCCTGTTTCGATTATGATTCCTGAAGGACATCCAACTATAAAAGAACCAAAAGTAATTAATATTGGAAGTTTTTAAATGAATATTGCTAAATTGTTAAATCGTTGATTAAATTATTGTTTGTAATTTATGAAAATTAAATATCTTATATTTCTCTTCTTAACATTTTTAATAGTAAATATTTTCGGACAAGAATTACAACGTGTTCCGGATTTATGGCAACGAGTAACAGACTTAACAAACACTTTAGCTTTATCTGAAATTGATTCTCTCGATTCTAAATTATTCCATTTTGAAAAAGAAAAAGGGAGTCAAATTGCTGTTTTAATTATTCCGACAACACAACCCGAAACAATCGAAGAATATTCAATTCGGGTTGCGGAGCAGTGGAAAATTGGACGCGAAGGAATTGATGATGGTGTTATATTAATCGTCGCAATAAACGATAGAACTTTGCGAATTGAAGTCGGCTACGGATTGGAAGGAATAATTCCTGATGCAACGGCAAAGAGCATTATAGATAATATTATTGTGCCTTATTTTAAAAGTGGTGATATTTATCTTGGAATAGATAAAGGAGTAGATGCTTTAATTAGTTACATAAGACAAGAACCTTTACCTCAACCAACATATAATTATGATTATGAGAAGTATTATGAACCTTTTAATGAAACATTATTCATCATAATTATGGCTTTTATCATAATCTCCGGAATAGTCGCTCCCTTTATTTTTGGACAATTATGGGGTCGATTGGGAAGTTTAATATTAGCAATCTTATTAGGTTTGATATTTTATGATGCTATTACGATGATGTCCTTTGTAATAATGAATTTATTCTTTAGTCTTTGTGCCATTCCTGGTGGAACAAGCGGTTCCGGAGGTTCATATAGACCTTCCAGTTCGTCACGTAGTTATTCTTCAGGGTCAAGCTATCGTAGTTCAAGTTATAGTAGTAGCGGTTCAAGTCGCTCAAGTTTTAGTGGGGGTGGGGGTAGTTTTGGGGGTGGAGGTGCATCAGGAAGATGGTAGTATATTTAATTTTTATAAGTAAAATGAAAAAACTCAGTTTGATGTTTTTAATTCTTATTTCTGTTTTGTGTTATGCACAGGACTTACAACCAATTCCTGAATTATCAAGAAGGGTAACAGATTTAACATCTACCTTAATGACTTGGGAGGTAGATACACTGGAAAAAATGTTATACGAGTTTGAAAAAGAAAAAGGGAGTCAAATTGTTCTGCTGATTATTCCTACTACAAATCCCGAAGTAATTGAAGAATATTCAATACGTGTTGCAGAGAAATGGAAAATTGGTAGAGAAGAAATTGATGATGGAGTAATTTTTATTGTCGCTATTAATGATAGGAGTTTAAGAATAGAAGTAGGTTATGGATTGGAAGGAATATTGCCAGATGCTACTGCAAAGTATATTATTGATAATTATATCTTGCCAAATTTTAGAAACGGAAATTATTATATCGGGATAGAAACAGGAATTGAATTAATAATCAGTACGATTAAAGAGGAGCCATTACCGGCACCTCAAATCGATGAATCCGAATATGAAAATTATGATTTTGAGGTTTTTAATGTACCACTTTTCGTAATTCTGCTAACAATTTTTATGCTTATAGGAATTGTATCTCCTTTTATTCTTGGACAAATTTGGGGTAGGATTTCAAGTACACTTGTTGCAATAACAGTGGGACTGATATTTTTCGATATTTTTATTGGTTTTATATTAGGTTTTGTAAATTTATTTATGAGTATCTTCTCACTACCTGTTAAAGCTAATTATTCTGGCAGTTCTTACCATTCTTCCAGTTCTACAAATGATTATTCTTCCAATTATTCAAGTTCAAGTTATAGTGATTCAAGTAGTTCTTCTGGTTCCGATTATTCCAGCTTCAGTGGTGGTGGGGGTAGTTTTGGTGGAGGGGGAGCGTCAGGAAGTTGGTAAAACTTAATTAAATACAATTGATATAAATTATTTGGAATAAAAAAATGAAAAAAATATTTTTTACTGAAGAAGAAGAACAAAAGATAATTGAAACGATAAAAGAATTTGAAAATAAAACTTCAAGTGAAATTGTTCCTTTCGTAATTAACACAAGTGGCAATTATCCTGAAGCAAATTTCAAATCTGCGATTATTTTTGGTTCAATACCTGTATTGATATTTATGTTATTATCGTTCCAATGGTTATTGCCTGTTGTAATCACACCATTTGAAATCGGACTTATTTTTATTTCTTGTTCAGTATTGGGATTTATTATTCCTTACATTATTCCAAATGTAAAAAGATTTTTTATTGGTAAAGATGAATTATTCGAACAGGTAATGAAACGTGCTTCTGTTGCATTCATTGACGAAGATATTGTTAATACCAAATCAAGAAATGGTATTTTAATCTATATAAGTAATTTCGAAAAGATGGCTATTATTCTTGCTGACAGAGGTATCCATAGTAAAGTTCCTAATGATTATTGGAATGATGTTATAAAAATTATTATTGAAAAATTTAAAAAGGGAAACCGATGTGAAGGTATAATTAAAGCAATTGATAAATGTACCGAGATATTACTAGAAGCAGGTTTTGAGCGACTAGAGGATGATGAGAATGAATTAAAAGATGAATTAAAAATTAAAAATGAATAAAATTAAATCTGTGTCAATTTGTCATAGCAGTTTCATAAGTTATACTTGGGCTGAGCTTGTCGAAGCATCTGCGTTCTATTAATTATTTTGGAGTTTGAAATGTTAAAAACAAAAAAAATCCTATTCTTATACTTTATTCTTTCGCTTTCAATCTTTTCGCAAATCAAATTAGATGAATCACAACTTAAATCCTTTCTTGATAATAAAGAAATAATTTATGAAGATATATGTGTGCAAATGGGAGTTGCAAATTGGAATGTTTATTCACAAGAAGAAACACCAGATCAGGATACTCCCAAAGGTAGGTATTCAATTTTATTCAGCAATGATTCACTGCATCAAGTAATTAATTATTGGTATCCTCAAAGAAGCAACTTAAGAGATAAAGTTTTACAGAGAAGAGTAGAAGTCTGGTATCATATTTTAATTGGTGCAAAAGTTGATATGGAACCTGAAGTATTTGAATTAGAAAATCAACTTGAGGAATGGTTATCTGGACAAGTGCCAAAAGAAGAAATTCCACCGACTGAAGAATTGAATAATATGGTATTACACTTGATGAAATTGAGAAACGAAAAAGCACAAAAACTTGGTTATGAGAATTATGCTGTTATGATGCTCGAATTAACCGAGTTAGGAAATGATTGGTTCATGGAACAAGTTGATTTGATTCTTAAAAGGACAAAACCTCAAATGGATTTGATTTATGATGAATTAAGAATACAATTAAAAAAAGAGACATTAACATTTTTCGATTTACTTGGACCAATTAGAGAATATTATTTCGGTTCAGATACACCTATCACTCCAAAAGAAGATGAAACAATGTTTGAATTGATGAAAAAAATACTTGCAAATATTGGAATTAATTATGAAGAATTACCAATTCGTTTTGTTGAAAGGGAAGTACCCTATGGTGGTAATGGTTTAGCTATTAGTGTGCCTGACGATTTTCGAGTTATTAGGAATGTCGGGATGCCTCTTTCAGTTTGGATGCATGAATTAGGTCATGGATTACAAGCAATGTTTACTCAAATTGAATATCCAATTCTTAAAGGTTACGAATGGTGCCTTGGTGAAGGATGCCCGGCGTTCAGTGAAGGAATGGCAGAAACATCAGCGAGATTTAGTCGTAATAATGAAGTTATAAAAAGTTTTTCAAATTTAGAAGATTACAATAAAGACTTAGTATTAAATAAGTATTCTGCACTATACTTGAGATTTTCTTTGATCAGTGCGTTGTTTGAAATTGAATTTTATAAAGATTTATCTCAAAATCCGGGTGATTTGTTAAATAATTTGTATGAAGAAATTTTATCGATTGAAAACCCTGCTGGTAGGGATTATAATATTTCTGAAAATATAATTTATGTTTCATACCCGGTTTATTTACATAATTATTTGTTGGCAGATATTATTTCCTGGCAGGTGCATAATTCAATGGAAGAAAAATTTGGAAAGAATTATCCATTTAATAAAGAAACATCAAGTTATTTAATAGATCATTTTTACAGGGATGGTGAATTTGTTACATGGAGAGAAAAATTAATTAATGGAACTGGTAAAGCTTTAGACATTGATGGATATCTCAAATCCTTCGGCTATTAAATAAATACTATAGTAAAAATTAAGGAGTAAAGAATGAAAACGCCTGAAGAATTACAAAACCTTTATGACACTCGCTTAGTTTCTGAGCTTGAAGCCATTGAACCAATGAGAAAAAAATTAATCAGAAAAATCTTTATTTTTTGGATACCTATAATTGCTTTTATTTTGGGAGCTGTAATCTCAGGAATTAATCAGAAAACATCCGGGATGATAATTTTTATTATTGCAACCGTAATTACA
>JAFGID010000102.1 GCA_016929735.1 Ignavibacteriales bacterium
GGTTCGGTTATTTCCTCACAGCAGTTGCTTAATAATAGTAATGTAAGCAATAAAAACATTAGCATATTTAGTAGGTTTTTGTTAATTAATTTTTTCATTTTATTTCTCTTTAAATTTTAATTTTACCTTATCTTTAATTTAAGGTAAATTTTATTATAATTCAAATCTTTTATTATGGAGGTCTTATTTTCATAATATCACCCGCAAAATATTTTTTGAAATTTTTGTTGGATAGAAATGAGAAGGTGTGTATTTTAATGGATAATATTATTTTAGACAGTGGCCAGTTGCCGGTAATAGGGGGTAAGTGATTAGGAATAAGATATAAGGAGTAATGTTTGTTATATTTATATTTATATTTATTTTTGTTTTCATCTTTTAAAAGAAATAAACCCCTTTTGCAATATAGAAATATTATTTTGTTTTGTCAAGAATGAATATAATAATTTGAATACTTAAACAACTCTTAAAGCCATGAAATAATAGATAAAAGATCTTATTGCTATACTTACATAAAGTCGTTTATAATTGATTTTTATTATTCTATTTGTTTATTGATATTTAAAAAAATAATTTAATTTTTTATGGAAAATTTGGAAATTGAATTAAAAACTAAATTAGAAAATTTACCTAATCAACCGGGTGTCTATCAATTTCTAGATAAGAATGGGAAAATTATTTATGTTGGTAAAGCAAAGGACTTAAAAAAAAGAGTTAGTTCATATTTCCAATCAAATATCTCTTCACCAAAAACTCAAATATTAGTTTCAAAAATAAATGACCTTCAGGTAATTGTAACCAAGAATGAAATTGAAGCATTAGTCTTGGAAAATAATTTAATAAAAGAAATAAAGCCAAGATATAATGTCAATTTAAAAGATGATAAGACATTTCCATATATCCGAATAACTAATGAACCCTTTCCGCAGGTATATCCGACACGAAAAATAGTAAGAGACGGTTCTAAATATTTTGGTCCTTACACTGAAGCGAAAAATATGAAATCTGCATTAAGATTGATTTTTGATATATTTAAATTGCGAACATGTAAACTCAATCTTTCGTCTGAAAATATTTTAAAAGATAAATATAAAGTATGTTTGAATTATCATATTAAGAAATGTTACGGACCTTGTGAAGGATTAATTGGTTTAGATGAATATGATAATATTGTCAAAGAAGTAATTCAGATATTAAAAGGGAAAACAGATGATTTATTGAAAAAATTGAATAATGAAATGTTAATCGCTTCTAATAATTTAGAGTTTGAAAAGGCGACTGAATTAAGAGATAAAATACAAAAATTATCTATCTGGACATCAAGACAAAATGTTGTTTCAAAAGATGAATGTGATAAAGATATTATTACGATTGCCGTCGATGGAAAGGACATTGCTTGCACGATATTGAATATTCTTTCGGGTAAACTAATCGGAAAGAAAAATTTCAAATTTTCAATGGAAACAAACGAAACAGAAGCAGAAATATTTGCTTCAATAATTAGATTTTATTATAACGAATTTGTCGAAATACCAAATGAAATTATTCTTGAAACAGAACCTACCGATACCGAATTGTTACGTAACTGGTTAAAGGAAAAATCCGGGAAAAACATTAATTTTATTATTCCACAGAGAGAAAGCGAAGCAAAATCGTTATTAAATATTTGCAAGCAAAATGCTATTCTATACTTGAAAGAAATCCAATTACAAAAAATGAAAAAGGACGGTGCTCCCTCCTACTCTTTAGTTTCATTAAAAAAAGATTTGAATCTTAAAATATTACCAAAAAAAATAGAATGTTTTGATATTTCACACATCCAGGGTTCAGATACAGTCGCAAGTCTGGTTACTTTTATTGATGGAAAACCTAAGAAAAGTCTTTACAGAAAATTTATTATTAAAAGTGTAGAGAAACCTGACGATTTTCAAAGTATGCGCGAAGTTGTTTATCGTCATTATAAACGATTAATTGATGAAAATAAAAATTTGCCTGATTTAATTATTATAGACGGAGGGAAAGGACAATTAACTGCCGCACTCTCTTCCTTAACAGAATTAGGAATTACAGAAATAAATATAGTCGGTTTAGCAAAAAGATTGGAAGAGGTTTATTTTCATCATCAATCCGAACCAATCCAAATAGCTAAAACATCATCAAGTTTAAAATTAATTCAGAAAATACGAGATGAAGCACACCGCTTCGCAATAACATTTCATAGATTAAGAAGAGATAAACGAACATTAACAACGGAACTAACAGAAATAAAAGGAATTGGAAAAACAATTGCGGAAAAATTATTAAATTCATTCAATAGCATTGAAGAAGTTAAAAATGCTGAAATTAGTGAATTAGAAACAATAATTGGAAAAGCAAAGGCAAAAAAAATAAAGGAGTATTTTTCTTAGTATAAATTATTTCTTATGATAAAAATAACAAAATTATTTACGATATTTGAAATAAAAATTCTGGAGTTTTAATGTCTGAACTTGAAAAATATTTTACGAAATTCAGAGAAAATATTATTGGTATAAACGAAGTATTTGAATCACCTTATGGTGAAAATAAAATAGTCTATGCTGATTGGATTGCAAGTGGAAGATTATATGCTCCGATTGAAGATAAAATAAAAAATGATTTTGGTCCTTATGTTGGAAACACTCATACTGAGACAAGTATTACAGGAACTGCCATGACTCGAGCATATCACAAAGCAAGAGAAATTATTAAATCTCACGTTAATGCTCATAAGGATGATATCTTAATTACCGCAGGTTTCGGAATGACAGCTGCAGTTAATAAATTTCAAAGAATTTTGGGTTTGCGTATCTGTGAACAATGGATAGATAGTCTGAATATATCCGAAGAATTAAGACCCGTTGTTTTTATTACTCATATGGAACATCATTCAAATCAGACCTCATGGTTAGAAACAATTTGTGATGTGGAAATTATCCAACCTGATAAATTTGGTTTTGTGGATTTAAATGATTTTGAAATGTTATTAGAAAAATATAAAAATAGAAAAATGATTTTGGGTTCATTTTCTGCTGCTAGCAATGTTACTGGGATTAGACCACCAATTTACACTTTAGCAAAAATGATTCACAATTACGGCGGTTATTGCTTTATTGATTTTGCTGCTGCTGCACCTTACGTAAATATCGATATGCATCCAAAAGAAGAAGATGAATACTTTGATGCGATTTTCTTTTCGCCGCACAAATTTCTTGGTGGTCCTGGGACATCTGGTATGTTAATATTCAATTCAAAATTATATAAATTAAAAATACCTGATCATCCAGGAGGCGGAACGGTTGATTGGACAAACCCGTGGAAAGAACATAAATATGTAAATGATATCGAAGCAAGAGAAGATGGAGGTACACCCGGATTTTTACAATCAATAAGAACTGCACTTTGTATCAAATTAAAAGAACAAATGAAAGTTGAAAAAATTGCTAAACGAGAAGATGAATTATTGAAAATAGCATTTAATGGTTTTGATGAAATTCCAAAAGTGCATATTCTAGCAGGTGAAATAAAAGAAAGACTGGGCATTATTTCTTTTTATGTTGAAGGAATTCATCATAACTTAATGGTGAAATTACTGAATGATAGATATGGAATTCAAACTCGTGGCGGATGTTCTTGTGCGGGTACTTACGGACATTATTTATTGAATGTTGACCCTATCAAGTCTAAAACAATTATAGAAAAAATTAATCAGGGAGATTTATCATTAAAACCTGGATGGGTAAGACTGTCACTTCATCCAACTATGACAAATGATGAATTAAATTATTCATTAAATGCGATAAAAGAAATTGTAAAAAATATTGACAAATGGCAAGAAGATTATACTTATTCAAACAGAACGAATGAATTTTACCATAAAAATGAAAAATATGAAGAATATAATTTTGTCAGGCAGTGGTTTAAATTTGATTAATAGAAAAAATAGGTATTAAAGAAAAAGCCGAGTTGAACTCGGCTTTTTTATTTATTTATGCTATGTATTTACCACGAACTGTATAATGTGTATGTAGCAACTTATGAGCAATATGTCCACAAGGTCCGTCTGTTAAGAACTCTTTATAAGTTTGAATAATGCTTGGATTTTCATGAGATTTTCTTAATTCCAATCCAGCATCTTCAGCATAAATTGCTTGAGCTCGTTTTTTACGAATCTCTTCATTAGTTGGTATTGGTTGACCACCGCCACCAAGACAACCACCCGGACAAGCCATAAATTCTATAAAGTGACATTGACTAAATTTACCACCCGCTCTAATATCATCCATAACTTTCTTAGCATTAGCTGTTCCGTGAGCAACAGCAACCTTTAAAGTTGCTCCTTTAACCCAATCCCAATTTGGAACAAGATGTTTAATTAAATCAGGAACCGGACCGACATGATCAATTTTAATTTCAGCATATTTAATCCCATCAAATCCACGAACAGGCATAACATTCATTCCTTCGAATATTTCTTCTGCTTTATCTCCTGTAATAAATTCAATAACTGATCTAATCGCTGCTTCCATAACTCCACCAGTGGCACCAAAGATCAATCCGGCACCAGAAGCATCGCCAAATGGATTATCAAAATGAGAGTCGGGCATTTCTGGTAAATGAATGCCTGCCTCTTTAATCATCTTTGCTAATTCGCGTGTTGTTAATCCGTAATCAACATCCTGATAACCTGAATCATTCATCTCCGGTCTATTGCATTCAAATTTCTTTGCTGAACAAGGCATCACTGCACAACTAACAATTTTTGAAGGATCGAGTTTTAATTTCTTAGCATAGTAAGTTTTCAACAAAGCACCAAACATCTGTTGAGGTGATTTTGCCGAACTCAAATGTTCTACATACTCAGGATAAAAATGTTCTAGATATTTAACCCATCCTGGTGAACAGGAAGTAAATTGAGGTAACTTAACACTCTCATCTTTATTAACTAGTGCTTTATATAATCTCATTAGAAGCTCTGTACCTTCTTCAATGATGGTTAAGTCTGCTGTAAAATTTGTATCAAACACAGCATCAAATCCAATTCTTTTCAGAGCTGTATTCATTTTGAATGTCATTGAATGACCGGGTTCTAATCCAAATTCTTCACCTATCGCTGCTCTTGGTGATGGAGCAGTCTGAATAACAACGTGCTTTGTTGGGTCATCAATTGCTTCCCAGATTTCATTTGAAATCTCTTTCTCATGTAATGCACCTGTTGGGCATCTGTTAATACATTGTCCACAATTAATACAAATTACATCAGCAAGTGGTTTATCTAAAAAAGTTCCTATATGTGTTTCGTGTCCACGACCAATTGCTTCGAGAACTCCTACTTCTTGCAAGTCAATACAAGTTCTTACACATCTTTTACAAAGTACACATTTATCCAAATCTCTAATAATTGAGAATGAGGAATCATCAATTTCATATCTTTTCTTCTCAATATGTCCAAATGTATAATCTGTTACACCGTATTCTTTTGCTAAAGACTGAAGTTCACAATTATTGTTTCTAATACAAGAATAGCATTCGCCATAATGTTCACTTAACAACAAATCAATAACATGCTTTCTTGCTCTACGTACTTTTGGTGAAGAGGTTTTAATTTTTATTGGAGCTGTAATTGGGAAAGCACAAGCAGCTGCTAATGTTGCCATCCCTTCAACTTCAACAACACATAATCTACAAACACCAGCAAAACAAAGGTCATCGTGATAGCATAACGTAGGTATATGAATTTGATTTTCTCTGCAAGCTTCTAAAATGGTTGTACCCATAGGTACCGTTACTTTCTTTTCGTTTATTTCGACTGTAATAGTTCCACCTATACCACTTGGATCTTTTGGCTTTTCGACTATATGAGGTTTTTGCCCAAGCGGAACACGATTTTTATTTTTATCTTCCATTATTCCTCCATACCCTGATTGAATACTTCATCTTTAAAGTTTTCTAATATTGACAAAAACGGATTTGGGCTTGATTGACCAAGTCCACATTTCGAAGCAATTTTCATTGTTCTTCCTAACTCTTTGAGTTTATTAATATACTCAAATGTAAATTCACCTTTCAACAACATTTCTGTTCCTTCAAGTAACTTTACATTTCCAACACGACAAGGAACACATTGCCCACAAGATTCTTCAACGAAGAATTCCATAAAGTTCTTAAGTATATGTAACATATTTCTACTTTCATTGAATATCTTTATTGAACCGCCAGTAGAAAGATCTTCATAGGCAAGCATACGATCGAATTGTGATTTGGGAATACATTGTCCTGAAGCACCACCAACCTGAACTGCTTTTGTATTTTTTGCTCCAACAAGTTCAAGTAACTCAGATACTTTAGTACCCCAAGGTAATTCATATACATCTGGTTTTTCACAATCTCCGGATACTGAGAATAATTTTGTACCGGTTGATTTTTCAGTTCCTAATTTTGAGTACCACTTTCCACCCTTCATTACAATGAATGGGATATTAGCAAATGTTTCAACATTATTTACCGAACTTGGTTTGCCCATGTAACCACGGTTGACCGGGAATGGAGGTCTGTTTCTTGCTTCGCCTCTGCTTCCTTCAAGTGATTCTATCAATGCAGTTTCTTCGCCACAAATATAAGCACCAGTACCAAGACGAATTTCGATATCAAAATTGAAATCTTCCTTACCAAGAATACTTTTACCTAACAAATTATCCTTTCTCATCTTCTCCAAATGTGCTTCGATATCAGGTACCATATATTTATATTCACCACGTAGATATAAAATACCATATTTTGCTTTAATTGTGTAACCGCCAATCACCATTCCATCAAAAACTAAATTGAAGTATTCAGTCAGCAAAACTCTATCTTTAAAAGTACCGGGTTCACCTTCATCTGCATTACATATTAAATATTTTTCAGGGTCGAGAGTAGCAGCTGTCAACATCCATTTTGTGGAAGTTGGAAATCCAGCACCACCTCTACCGCGAAGTTTAGATTCTCTTAATTCAAATAAAATATCTTGCGGAGATAATTTTAATGCTTTTTTTATTCCTTCTCCGTATTTATATCCGGAGAAGATTACTTGTCCTTTTCTTTCTATTTTATTTTCCATCATAACCTCACTTAACCTCTTTTAAGATCTGAACTGCTTTTTCGGGTGTAAGATTTGCATACACTTTTTCATTTATCATCATAGCTGGACTTTGATCGCACATACCCATACAATTCGTATATTCTAGTGTAAATTTCTTATCCTTAGTCGTTTCACCAAATTTTATTCCTAGTTCTCGCTCGATTGCTTTTGCAACTTTCTCTTTTCCTGAAAGCTCACATGAAATCGTCTGGCATAATCTTACTATGTATTTCCCTCTAATATTGGGACTTAAGAATGAATAGAAGGAAACGACACTATAAACCTCGACAGGATGGATATCTAAGAGACGTGCAACTTCCTGCTGTTCGAAATCAGAGACATACTTAAAATTGTATTGTATATCTTGAAGAATAGGAATTAGGGCAGAACGGCTGTTACCGTACTTTTGTACGAGCATTCCCACTCTTTCGGTCAATGCTTGTTTTTCGGATATTAACATTTCTCTACACCTCTTAAATCTTTTTTAATAATTTTTCAACTTTAGTAATTAGTTCATCTGGAGTGATTGGTTTTTCAACAAAATCATCCACTGGAACCATATCACTTGAACCAAATTCAAAACCGAGTGCTTTTGAAACGGATGTATACATCAGTATAGGTGTAGTAATTCCTTCGCGTCTGAATTTTTGTGCAAGAAAGAAACCATCATCTGGTTCATCCATCATTACGTCAAGGATAATAAGGTCAGGATTTTTTTCAGTAACAAGTTTGTAGCCTTCATCAGCATTCAATGCCGAAATTACGTCATAATTCTTCGATTTTAAGATAAGACTACTCGCTTCGATGATATCAGGATCATCATCAATAACGATAATTAGTGACATATAATTCTCCAATTTAAATTATTTGTAATTTGTATTAAATAATCTTATAAAATAAATTTTATTTTGAATTTTTATTATACTACTTTTTTAACATTTTTCCAAACTTTCGTGTAGTTTTTCTATCAATTAAATTAAAATAAACCATAATTTTGCTTTTGAAAATAAAAGCGCGTAAGTTATAATTACTGAACTAAGGTAGTATTATTGATAATAAGCGAAATAAATTTAGTTATTCATTTAATTCTGCTTACTAATAAAAGTAGACAACAATAAGCCAAGTAACAAATTCGTAACCTTTAAGTTTTAATCATTTAACTCATAATTAAATACTGGTACTTATCTAAATATATTTTTAAAAATAAATAATATAGTTGAGTTATCCCATCTTTGCATCTGGAACTTTCTTACCAATTACAAAAAGAGTAATTACCATACAAATAGTAATAATGCCCAAAGAAATGAGTGGATTAAATCCATAAGCAGTAGGTATATCTCCTATAAGCATACAAAATATACCTACGAGAATTGCATATGGTAACTGAGTCTTAACGTGGTCAATATGATTACAATGAGAAGCCATTGAACTTAAAATTGTTGTATCTGCAATCGGTGAGCAGTGATCTCCAAACACCGAGCCAGTTAAAACTGAACTAATAACACCATGCAATATTAGGGTGGATTCTGATGGTGAAAAATTTGATAAAATTGTCATATGATTTGCTAATGGAATTACAATCGGCATTACTATTGCCATAGTTCCCCAACTAGTCCCTGTAGCAAAACTTATTAGTGCACAAATCAAGAATACAAAAACTGGAAGTAATCTTGGATCAATTGAATCACTGAGAATGGATATCAAATAATCGGCTGTTTTTAATTCAACTGTAACTGAACTAATTGCCCAGGCAAAAACAAGAATAGTGCAAGCAAATAGCATTGATTTCACTCCACTATCCCATGCACTGATTGAATCATTCAACTTCATTTGTTTTTGTGCCGTTGACATTATAATTGCAACTACACAAGCAAGAAAACTTGACCATAAAAGAGATGAGTATGAATCTGAATTGCTGATAATCATTTGTACAGAATATTCAGTTATACCTTTTGCTTCAAGAGCATTTAAACCGGTATAAAACAAACCTGCAATCGTTCCAAATAATATTATACCAATTGGAATAGCAGCATTATACCAATGTGGTCTTTCACCTTGATATTTCAATCTCTCTTCTGAAATATACTCTTTAATCTTTGCATTTTTTTCATAGACTTCACCCTTTTGTCTTGCACGCATTTCTGCTTTGTACATCGGTCCAAAATCACGACGCAAATAACTTGTTAAAAAAACAAAAACTAAAGCAGCAATGGGATAAAAGCGATATGGGATTGTTTGTAAAAATACATCATACGCATTTTCAGTTGAACCGATGATTTTCAATCCATCACTAATTAATCCTAGTTCATAACCAATCCAAGTACTGATTATTACGATACTCGCAACAGGTGCTGCTGTGGAATCAACAATATAAGCTAACTTTTCTCTTGAAACTCTCAACTTGTCAGTAATTGCACGCATCATATTTCCAATGATAAGTGAATTTGCATAATCATCAAAAAATATAGCAAGTCCGAGTAACCAACTTGACAACATTCCAGAACGCGATGTCTTAGCAAATTTTGTAATTTTATTTGCCAGCCCGGCAGTTCCACCATTTTTTGAAATTATTCCTACTGCCCCACCGATTAGTAATGTGAAAACAATTATCATCATATGGTCGTGGTCAACTAACGCATTCATCATGAGAGTATCAGCAAAACGTAAAAATGCAATTAATGGATTGAAATCATAAATGAAAAAAGCTCCGATAAAAATTCCTGCTGCAAGAGAAACTAAAACTTGTCTTATAATGAGAGCCAGTAGAATTGCTAAAAGCGGTGGAATGATACTTAAAAAGCCGGGAATAATTCTAATCTCAGTTTCAATACTTTTAATCTCTTCGCTGGTAATATTAAAATAACCACTTTCGCTAATTACTATTGAAGTATCAATAAAACCATTATTAACATTTAGTAATAATTTTTCCTCGTAGTCTGAATTTTTAATTATAATATTTATTTTTTTTAATGTATCGGGAATTTCTTTAATTGTCAAATTAAAGTGTATATCAGTTAAAGCAAACGAAGGTATAGTAAATTCTTGTGAAAAATATAAGGACGGAAAGATTAGAATAACATAAACTATATTTAATGTTTTTTTCAACTTCGATATAGTCCTATAATTGAAAGTTAGATACTATTTTATATTTACAAAATAAATTTAATAAAATTATAATTAAAGAAAAATTTTCATTTTTAATTTTGTAGTTTTCATAAGCGAAAAAAGTTATTTTTGTAATGAAAAATAAATTTTATTAAATGAATTTAAAAAAACCAATATATCATCAATTAAAACAAATAAAAATCGGACTTATCATTTTCTTATGTGTAGTTGTTGTAGGAACATTTGGCTATAATTTTTTAGAAGGTTGGAATTTTCTTGAATCATTCTATATGACAATTATTACAATAAGCACAACAGGCTTTAAAGAAGTACACGAATTATCAGATGCTGGGAGATTATTTACACTATTTATATTGGTGAGTGGTGTGGGGTCAATTGCTTTTATTGGTGGAAGAACTATTCAAATGGTATTTGAAACAAGAATTTTAAGGA
>JAFGID010000103.1 GCA_016929735.1 Ignavibacteriales bacterium
CAATTATTACCGATAGCGACACAATCAATTTATTCAATAGAACAAAAAATGGGATTAAGTAATTTTAAAATATTATATAAAAAATTGCCGACAAAATATAATCGGCATAAGTTATTTGAATTGACAGATAATTTGAATTATGAGGAATGAAAATGAATGTTGTTCAATTATTTGAAAAAATAAAAGGTGGGCTTATAGTATCTTGTCAGGCATTTGGCAACTCGCCATTCAACTCTGCGGAAGGTGTTACAATGTTAGCCAAAGCGGCAAAGCTCGGTGGGGCAGTTGGAATTAGAAGCGAAGGAATTGAAAAGACTAAAATGATTATTGAGATGGTAGGTCTCCCTGTTATCGGTTTAATAAAATCCAAATTTAAAGATGGCTATGTGAAAATAACAGGTCGAATGTCTGATGTAGAAAAGTTAGTCGAGATTGGCTGTGACATTATCGCTGTAGATGGAACATTCAGAAAACGAGAAGGAATGGATGGACCAAATTTTATTTATAAAATTAAGAAGAATTTTGAATGTCGGATAATGGCTGATATTTCAACATTTGAAGAGGGTGAATTTTGTTTTGATGCGGGTGCTGATTGTATTTCAACTACACTACACGGCTACACTCCCGAAACCGAAAAAGAAAAAACAGACAAACCTAATTTTGAATTAGTCAAGAGATATAAGAATTATTTGCCTTCTCCTGTATTCGCTGAAGGAAGGATTAACACGCCAAGAGATGCAAAAAAAATGCTGAAATGTGGTGCTTGGGGAGTAATAGTTGGAACAGCGATAACAAGACCTGAAGTTATTACAGATTGGTTTGTGAAGGAAATGAAACAGAAATAAATTTTTTAGGGTAATATGGATAAAAATAAATTCTTTTCGAAGATACCTTCTATTCTTTGGGTTATTATTATTCCCTTAGGAATTGGATTATTTATTGGCAGCATGATAGGATTTATTTATTTATCAGCGTATGTTGAAGGATTTATCTCAATAATTTTTTTAATTATTTCTTTTTTTATTGTTAAAAGAGCATCAAGACCACGTAAAAGTCAATTCCAAAATCAAGAATCTAGGAAGGGAAAAATCCCATCGATTGCTTTGGCAGCTTTTATTGTATTTTTTGCTTTAATGGGTGCTGCGTTAGACCAACCGGGAAATTTTATATATAATGAACCCCTTGAATGGATTTTTTGTGATGAAGGTTGTGGCCTACAAAGAGGTGTAGATGTTCTTCATCCCAGGCCGGGTGAAACTTATTTAATACAGGATTTTGTTTGTATTGATGACAATAATCAAATCAGAAAGTATATCGATCCATTTCATGTCTTTCTTTTCCGGTTTGTTGAATATATAATTATTGGCTATTTACTTTACGGAGCAATTATAATAATTCGTATAATGCGAGAAAGAAAGCACCTTTACTGATAATTAATAAATACTGCAATAGCGAGCAATATTAGTGCAATAATAAAAAATATTATTTGAATTGGCAGCATCCATCTAAACCATTTATTCCATGGTATCTTTGCTAATCCAAGAACACCCATGGTTACACCTGATGTTGGTAGTATTGGGGTAATCCAACCTTCACCAAATTGAAATGCTAGAACTGCTGTTTGTCTTGTCAAACCTACCAGATCAGCAAGAGGTGCCATAATTGGCATTGTCAGCATAGCTTGTCCTGAACCTGAATGAACAAAGAAATTTATTACTCCTTGGGAAATGAACATTGTCTGACTTGCAAATACCGGATGCATATCAGAAATAACATTTGAGACACCGTATAACATTACATCAAGAATTTTACCATTCTGCATGATTATTAAAATTGCACGGGCGCACGAAATAATCAATGCAATTCCAACCATATCTTTAGCACCTTCTTTGAAATTATCTGCTATTTGCGAAAAGCTTAATTTACCTACAATCCCGCACAGAATACCAAGTGCAAAAAACAAACCTGCAATTTCATTTATATACCAACTATATTCCAATATTCCGAAAATTAAAACTCCAATTGCTAAAACAAAAAGAATCAGAATAATTTTGTAATTTATTGTAAAAGGGGCTTTTTCTAAATTATCCAGATGAAAAGTATGTCTTGTTTGTTTATCAATTTCATACATAGGACTTTTAGTAGGATCTTTTTTTATTCTTGCTGCATACCACATTACGAATGCGATCATGCCACCAGTACTTATTGCCCATACGATTATTCGAAATTCTAATCCGGAATAAAGAGGAATCTCTGATATTCCTTGTGCAATTCCAATAATGAAGGGATTTAAAGTTGAACCGGCGAATCCTGCAGCAGCACCAAGAAAAGGAATCGCTGTGCCGACAATTGAATCGTATCCTAAAGATAAAGCCAATGGAATAAATATTAAAACAAAAGGGAGTGTTTCTTCGCACATTCCAAACGTAGAACCACCAATAGAAAAAATTGTCATTGATATGGGTATTAGAAACTTTTGAAGGTGTGGCTTATTAGAAAAAGTATCCGCAAGTTTCTGAACAGAAACATTTATTGCTCCTGTAGCGGATACTACCATAAACGCACCACCAATTACAAATAAAAATATAATTATGTATGCAGCATCTTGAAAGCCTTTTATTGGAGCAAGTAATATTTCACCAATTCCTTGCGGTTCATTATCAATAAATTGGAATGAATCAGCGATTACTAATGTCTTGCCATCTTTTATCTCACGTTGGTATTCACCACCGGGAATTATCCAAGTTAAAATTGCAACGAGAATTACAACAGCAAATATCATTACAAGTGTGTTAAAGTTATATTTTTGTTTCATTGAATTTTTATAAATTTTGCATTTCAATATATTAAAGAAAAACTGAAAATAAAAATTTGTTATAAAGAAGAATTTTTAATTAAGAAAAATATTTAATTATTTTTGCAACTAAAAATTCAGGATTTGAAATGATATACGAAAATGTACTTCAGTTGATTGGCAATACCCCTATTATAAGAATAAATAATTTAAACCCAAATAAAAATGTAAAAATCTTTGCTAAGTTAGAAGGGTTTAATCCCACAGGAAGTATTAAAGATAGGATTGCACTTAGAATGCTCGAACAAGCCGAAGCGGAAGGAAAATTAAGAAAAGAGAAAATCATAATTGAACCGACATCTGGAAATACAGGGGTGGGACTTGCGATGATTGGTGCAATTAAAGGTTACAAAGTTTTAATTGTTATGAGTCGTGCTGTATCATCAGAAAGAATTAAAATGATAAAAGCTTTCGGAGGAGAAGTCCTTTTGACAAATGCAAAAAATGGTACTGACGGAGCAATAAAGAAAGCAAGAGAATTAGTCCAAAAATATCCAAAAAAATATTTTATGCCCGACCAATTTTCAAATAGATATAACAAACTTACACATTATAAAACAACTGCTGAAGAAATATGGAAAGCAACAAATGGAAAGATTGATTATTTTGTTTCTGCTATTGGAACTTCGGGAACAATAATGGGAGTAGGAAAAGGTTTAAAAGAATTAAATCCTAAAATAAAAGTAGTTTGTGCTCATCCAATTAAGGGGCATTATATCCAAGGATTAAAAAATATGGAAGAGGCAATTGTACCAGAGATTTACAATCCTGAAAAAATTGATAAAACGATAATGATAGAAAGCGAACAAGCATTCGAGATTGCTAGAAGGGTCGTGAAAGAGGAAGGAATATTTGTTGGAATGAGCAGTGGTGCTGCTATGCTAGCAGCTTATAATATAGCAAGAAAAATCAAGAGAGGTGTAATAGTTGTAATCTTTCCTGATAGGGGTGAAAAATATTTGAGCACAAGTTTATTTGAATAGATTATTCTCAATAAAGTTAGAAATAGAAAAATCAATTCCTACTATTTAGTTCGTGAGGTAAAAACCTACCAAAATTTTTATTAAACCAAAATGTCGGACATTCGACCATATAGTCTAGTACTTTAATAATTACTCTTATCAATAATTTGGAACTCCTTAAAAAATAATAACTTAACAAAGCAATCTTTTGGTATAATCTTTGTTTAAGAAACAACGTTATCAATTTCAAAGGTGTAATAATGAAGATATCTTTAAAAATTTTATTTATTCTTCTTTTTATTCTTCTTCACTCTGTAATTTTTTCGCAAGATACTACAAATCAAAATAATCAGGGAAATAATTTTATTGATTTGGATGGTGATGGCTATAACGATAATGCTCCTGACCATGATGGTGATGGTATTCCCAATGGATTAGATCCGGATTACAATCCTCAAAAGCATCAATGGGGAAAAAAGAAATTTGTTGATTTAGATGGTGATGGTATCGATGATAATATTTTAAATGAAGATAGAAAGCAAAAAGGAAAAATTAATAGCGATAATCAAGAAAACAAAGGCAAACTGCAAAAAGGTAAGTGGTATTTCGACAGTTCAAAATTCAGAAAAAGTTATAGTGAAGAACAGACAAAAGGGAAAGGAAATATTAATTAATAATTTACATAATAATTTTTAGGAGGTTACGATGGGAACCAAAGTTTTTTTTAGTTTATTTGTTCTGAGTCTTTTATTTATATCTAGCAGCATCATCACTGCGCAAGAAAAAAACCCTGTCCAAACACAAAGTTTCAATAAAGCAAAATGGGTTGATGTAGATGGTGATGGCATCGCTGATAATTATCAGTTCAAGACTTTTAGATTAAGAATTCAAAACAAAGATGGCTCTGCATTAGAAAATCAGAACAGAGTTAAAGCTCAGGATGGTAGTTGCTACAGGTATTTATATCAGCACAGAAACTTTTTTGGTAAGGGATATAAGCAATATAGGAAAATGAATGGAAATGAATCTTTGGGTGATGGAAATATGTATCAATGGAAGAAAGGAAAACAGGGTAGTAATTAATAGAAAGAATTTCAAAAAACATATTAAAATTATGGAGAAAAAATGAAATTTATTAAAAATTATGGACGACTAGTAATACTGTTTTTATTATTACTATCAAACTTAAGTAATGCACAATTTTTATTCAGTATTTCAACTGACCAGGAGTATAACGATAATCCCTTTAACTCGCCAAATCCATTATCTTCAGTAGTTTCATCTTATGATTTAGGAGTTGAATCATATTTTGGCGATTTTAACTTAGGTTACTATGGCAGCTATACAATGTTTAGTGAATTTAGTCAAAGAGATTTCTGGTGGCATCAATTTGGTTTGTGGTATTATAGCGAAAATGGTTCAACATCAGGTGGTTTATATGCAGAACAAAGGATGAATAAAGACATATACAATTTTTATGATTATATGAATTTTGTTGGCTATCTAAAATTTTTATTTGAAATAGAAGATTTTTATAACACATTACATATTACTGCAGAATATACAAAATATGATTATTTCACAGACTTAAATAATATATTGGCGTCTGGAGGATACAGAATTTCAAGAAGTTTTGAATCGGGTACAACAGCTATATTAGGTAGTATATTTAGCTACAAAAATTATTTTGATGATGAAATAGTTATAACGAGTGGAAATAAAACTCCTTATACAATGCATTTATCATTATACGGAAGAATTGCTCAATCTGTAACAAGTACAACAGGAATAGCGGCTCAATTTACTAATCGAAATATTTTAGATGGAACAGGTAATTACAATATGCAATTAAATCAACCTTATGGTGATGAATCAGGTTTATTTGATGACCCTGTAAGTTACGAAGGGTATGCATTTACTGGTGAATTAACACAAATTTTACCATTTGAAATTATTCTTAAAGCAGGTTATTCCTACAACAATAAAGACTATAAATTCCAAGGTATTTATACTGGGGATACTACCTACACATATACAACAACTCGCCTTGATAAACAAAACAATCTATATTTTGGGTTAAAAAAAACCTTTGCGTTGAGTGAATCTGGCGATATAGAATTAATTGTTGCTTTGAGGTATCAAATGATTAACAATTCCTCAAATAGTTACTGGTTTAATTATAAAACAAATTCAATAGGATTGAATTTAGATTTACAATTTTAATTTATTGGAAATAAAGGAGTTTGAAATGAAAATATTTTTTAAAAATATTTTAGTTATAACCATAATAATTGCATCACAATTGTTCCTAACTTCTTGTGACAAAAATGACAACGAGATAACAGATACGATAATCGAGATTTACGTTCGAAGTCAGGCAACAAATGTCAATATTGCTAATGCAAATGTTATATTATTTAATGCTGATAATGGACAAACGATTAGTCGTTTATCTTCGGATGCAAATGGTAAGTGTTCATTTAAAGTAACGGTTGGTGGCAACTATTATGTTGAAATATCTGCACAAGGATATTTACCATCACCACCGAAAAATCTAACCGCAGTTCCGTTTGCTGCTACTACTGGCAAAACAACCTCACAAACATTTTATCTTGAAACTAGTACTATTGCTGGAGGGTATGTTTATGGATTTGTGAATCCAGTTGTTAATGGAGTCTTAGTGGTTGCTGAATCAGATGCAAATGGCTCAAGATATTCGGGTATTACTGGTCCAGATGGTTATTATATAATTTTTAATGTTCCTTATGGCAGTTATAAAATGTATGCTTATAAAGCAGGTTATACAACATCTTCTACACCGACATTTACTCTATCAAGCACCATAACCAACCTAAGTAGAACAGTAAATCTGACTACAGTAAAAGGAGGCACTTTAACAGGTAAGGTGAGTTTTCTAGCTATATCATATTCAGGAACAGTTGATGTTTCTCTACTTGACCATTTTACAAGAACACCAATACCCGGTTTAACAACAAATCTTGATGCAAATGCAAATTATACAATATCACAGATCCCACCAGGACAATATATGGCTTGGGCTTCATTCAAAAATGATGGGTACGTTATGGATCCAGACTGGATTTATAAAAATCCAAACGGATTATATCTCAGTTATGAAAGTGATTCTACAAAAACACGAAATTTTTCTGTTACCGGAGCAATAACTTTAAACTCACCTACTAATTCAGCTACCTCACTCATTCCAGTAACTATAACCACAACAACACCGACATTTTCTTGGAATGCCTATCCTTCTGCAAAAGAATATATAATCGAAGTCAGAGATATGAGTGGAAATATTATTTGGGGTGGCTACAACACAACTAATGGTTTTATAAATCATCAACAAATCCCAAGTAGTACTACAAGTGTTGTTTATAATTTTGATGGCAGTGCAACAACTGCTTTACAATCAGGTAAGACATACCAATGGAAAATTTATGCTGACGATGATAATGCTACTAAAGTTCAAACACTAATTTCTTGTAGTGAAGATTTACGTGGTTTATTTAAAGTTCAATAAATTAAAATAATAGAGAAAAATAATTAAATCCCTTCAATTTTTTGAAGGGATTTATTTTGTATATTTGAATTGTAATAAAGCTATCTTTAAGAAAATTCAACTTCATTAAATAAATGAAAAGACGACTATTTAAGAGATTATCATTACTACAAACAAGAAATGTTGTTTTCATTTTCCTTGCAATTACTTTATTGATAATAATATCGTCTGTCATCGAATACTTTCAGACAAGAAGTGAGATGTTGAATTTGATGGAGTTGCATTCTCATACTCTGCTTGAATCAATAGTAATGACAACTGAAAATGCATTACTTGCCGATGAAGAAATTAAAAGACAATTAAAAACGAGATTACTGGATAATGCTAACTTCGTTAATACTTTACATGAAAAAAATCAAATCACTACCGCTTTATTAAATAAATTAGTCTTAACATACAATATTGATAGGATTAATATTTTATCTAAAGATGGAAAAGTTCTTCTTAGTGGTATGAGTGATTATTATGATTTCGATTGTGAAATGAATTATGAAGAAATATTATTCCCAATAATAAATAGAATAGAAGATACATTATTCTTAAATGTAAAGTTAGAAAATTGCACTTCAAAATTTAAATATATTACTGCGATAAGTTCGAAAAATGGAGATGTTGTTACAATAGAAATAATTTCAGATGAAATAAATAATTTAAGAAAAACATTGGGTTTTGGTTCATTAATAAGAAAACTAACAAACAACAAAGAGATAATATATCTTGCTCTACAGGATACTAGCACGATATTAGTAGCATCGGGAAAACTACCAAATCTGGAACCAATCATTAGTTCAAATTTTTTATATTCATCTTTAAAGGATTCAACTTTTAAATGGCGAATTGTTGATTTAGATTCACTTCAAATTTTTGAAAGTGTTCATCCTTTTTATCACAAAGATAAATTTGTGGGATTGTTTAGACTTGGTTTATCTACAGAATCTTTGGATTTAATTAATACGAGAATTGTAAGAAGGATTATTATTATTAGCATAATTTTAATTGCTTTTGGAACATTAATCTTTATCTTTATTTTCACCCGTCAAAATTTTAATGTGCTTCAAAATAAATTTAGAGCGATTGAGGAGTACTCAACTAAAATTATTGAAAATGTGAGTGATGCAATTATTGTAATAGATTCTGATAGAAAAATCAAATTATTAAATAAATCAGCAGAAAAAATATTCTCAGTTAGTAAGGGAGATGTTATTGAAAAAGAGTTGGATGCGATTATTACTGATATTAACTTTAATCATATCATAGATGATGAAAGTATTATCTCAGAGATACAATTAGATATTGAAAAAATTAAAAAATACTTATTAATATCAAAAGCAATATTTAGAACAGACGATGGTAAAAAGAATATTGTTCTCGTAATCAAGGATTTTACAGAGCAGAAAAAAATGGAGGAACAATTAGAGCGTCAGGAGAGAATGACTGCTATGGGACAACTGGCTTCGGGTGTTGCTCATGAAATTCGTAACCCACTTAACGCTATTAGCACTATAACTCAACAATTAAACAAAGATTTTACTCCCGTAAACAAAGTTGAAGAATATCAGACTTTAACATCACTTGTCAATAAAGAAGTAAAAAGAATAAATGAAACAGTTCAAAATTTTCTGAAATTTGCAAGACCAGAAAAAATAAATCCTGTAGAATTTTATTTGTCAGAATTGATTAATGATTATAAAAATGAATATTTAAAAATTTTGCAAGATAAAAAAATTGATTTGCAAGTATTACTTACCATAGATGAACTTGTATATTGGGATAAAAAACAAATTCAGCAAGTATTTATTAATCTAATTCAAAACGCAATTGATTCTTTTGAGAGAGATGATAAAGAGAAAAAAATTATCATTAATATTTCCAAAAAATTGGAAAACATATTAATTAAATATTCAGACAATGGTAGAGGTATTGATGAAAAAACTCTTCCAAAAATATTCAATCTATATTTTACAACTAAAGCAAAGGGAACAGGAATTGGATTAGCAATCGTTCAAAAAATTATTTATGAACATAATGGGACTATTTCTGTTACTTCAGAATTAAATAGAGGAACTACATTCACAATAGAATTACCAATTAGATATAAGTAGGTTTTAGTATGAAGAAAATATCAATTTTAGTAGTAGATGATGAGCAGGCACAATTACAATCAATTAGCGGTTTTCTCTCAAGAAGGGATTATGGGATATTTACTGCAGAAAATGGAAAAGAAGCTTTTGAAATCCTGAAGAATAATTTAGTTGATATTATCTTAACAGATTATAGGATGCCCGAGTGGGATGGACTGCAATTATTAAAGAATGTAAAGCAATTCAATCCCGAAATTGAAGTAATTGTAATGACAGCATTCGGTAGTATTGAAGATGCTGTGACTCTGCTGAAAGAGGGAGCTTACGATTACATAACTAAACCAATTGAACTTGATGAACTGGAAAGCATCTTATCACGAGTGAAAGAACGAAAAGAACTTATAAGAGAAAATAAAATATTAAAACAACAATTAGCCGAAAAATTTGAATACGATGAAATTATTACACAAAGCTCAAAGATGGAAGATATTCTGAATACTTCTGCAAGAGTAGCGAACAGTAAAGCAACTTGTTTAATCCGGGGTGAAAGCGGAACAGGTAAGGAATTAATTGCGAAAGCGATTCATCATCTTAGTCCTCTTAAAGATAAGCCATTTGTTGTCGTAAATATTGCTTCATTATCAGAAAATTTAATTGAAAGCGAATTGTTCGGACACGAGAAAGGTTCATTCACTGGAGCAATCACACATAGAATCGGCCGTTTCGAAGAAGCAGACGGAGGAACATTATTTATTGATGAAATTGGAGAGATTCCTCCTTACATTCAAGTAAAATTATTACGAGCAATTCAATTTAATGAAGTCCAAAGGATTGGGAGCAATAAAACTTTGAAAGTCGATGTAAGAATTATTGCCGCAACAAATAGAAACTTGGAGGAAATGATAAAGCAAAAAATATTTAGAGAAGATTTATATTATCGTTTGAATGTCGTTACAATTAATTTACCACCACTTCGTGAAAGGAAAGAAGATATCCCGAAATTAATAGAGACTTTTACAAAAAAATATGCTATCAAAAATGGGAAAGATATTCTGGGATTAACTAAAGAAGCAATGGATAAAATGATGAAATATGATTATCCAGGGAATATAAGAGAATTACAAAATATAATTGAGAGAGCGGTAATTCTTAGTAGAACAGAATATATTATTGAAGAAGATTTACCATTTAAAAGTGAAAAAAGGGTATCATCTGATTTGTTGGATCCATTATTACTTGAACATAATTATAAAGAAAAGATGAAAGCTTTTGAAAAAGAAATGCTCGTGAAAGTATTAGAACAAACAAATGGAAATAAAAGTGCAGCTGCAAGATTGTTGGGGATCACGGAAAGACATTTACGTTCCCGATTGCAAATATTGAATATGAAGTAAACTTAATAATATTTTGCCACTATTAAAATTCAGATTTTTCAGTAAAATTTATTTATGTTAGATTTAAATCGAATAGAGTTAGAGTTAAACAAAAGGATTGTATATCCTTATATTTGGGGTAAAAAGCAAAATAATGAAGATGATAGGTTAACAAATTTTATTTATGATATTGATACATTTGAAGATCTTATCGTTGAAATTGATAAACGTTTTAAAGATAAGAGTAATTATAAATCTATTTTAAATTATACATTAAATCGTTGGTATAATTACTGGTCAGCAAAAGCGGTTGAATTTATTTTTTGTTCATTACCAGGTGTAGTTGCTGCCAAAGATGCAAGGGATAGATTAATTGACTTCTCAATCGAAGGAATCAATTTTGACCATAAAACATCTGTATTTCCAAGGAAATATCCAGACTCTTTTGAATTTGCTAAGAAAAATCCAAAAGATTTATGTGAATGGTTATATAAAAATCAAAGTCAGGAAAATAGAAAGCATTTAAAGAACAGGATATTTATCGTTTTATTTTCTTCAGATGGAGAACATTGGAAATTGAAAAGCAACATATTTTTATTGAAACAAAAAATTGAATTATACATTAAAGATTTTGATAAAAATAAATTATTAACTATCCAACATAAGGATGGAAATACTGCATTATCAGATATAATTTGGTTCGAACAATAATTACAGAAATAAAAATTTAGGTATGTAAATGAAAAATATCATTTTATTCTTTATAATATTTTTTAATCTTGATGTACAAGGCAATATTTCCTCTCCAATTGTTCCTGGCACATTTGGTTCGTTACCTTTTATTTCGCAATATGTTGACATCCTTTCTGAGAGATTAATAATTGTACCCGATGAAAAATTTGAGACAGCATTATTTCAAGTTGAATATCAAATAAAAGTACATAAGAAGGGAGTACAAATACCACTACTATTTTATGCATTTGATTATGAAGGCGAATTCAAGGTCTGGTTGAACGACCAAATTGTTAACTTAAAATCAATAACTAAAAGATACGAACAACTTGAAGGAACAATATTTTCAGACTTCAAATATATGTTTTCAATTCCAAATAAAAACTCACTTCCTTACATCTCTCTAACAGATAGTCTAGATGATTATTATCAAATTGTTATTAATGATTTAAAATATTTTGAAGTTGATCTTTCAGAAGGGAAATACATAATTCGAGTTGAGTATGTTGCAAAACGCTGGACCGATAATAGTGGTTGGGTTAAAAAACATAGTTTCCGATATGCACTTGCACCAGCTAAATACTGGAAGTCTTTTGGAAATCTTGAAATTATTCTTGATGCATCAAAATGTAATTTAGCTTTATCTTCAAATCTTGGAAATCCTTTGGAAGGAAATTATGCAAATTATGCCATTTGGAAATATGATGAAATACCGATGGATATACTGAAAATTCTTTATCAACCCAAGATGAATTCAACTGCAAAAAAACTTATTGATTTCGGACAGGGAAATATTGCAATTATCTTTGGTTTATGCCTAACAATAATTCACCTATTGATTTTATTCAATTTTAAAAATAAAAATAAGACTAAACGAAATATTGTTGTAATTATCGGTAGTGTTATTGTGCCATTATTTGCATTACTAAGCTATGTGTTGAGTTTTGATATTATTGATGCATTCATTGGAATAGAAGCAACTGAAAGACATGGTTATGTGTTTATGATTATGTTATTATATCCTATAATTTTACCAGTTTATTGGATAATTATTAAACTGATAGATAAGTTATTTTTAAAACGGTTAATAAAACAAGAATAATTAAAAATTTCAACATTTAAGAAAATAATGAAATTTGTTCTTTAAATACTTTATA
>JAFGID010000104.1 GCA_016929735.1 Ignavibacteriales bacterium
TGTTGACTTGAATGATACAACTATTGCCATTAGGCCATATCTCTGCACACATCCTGACGGTAAGCTCGTTTTATCAAGTTTCGTTCCCTACGTTGGTGCGATTGCTGGTGTTAACGGAGGTTTTTTCGGAGGCACTCAATCACTATCAACAGTTGTTTATCCATTTGAAGTTAAAGCACAAAATCCTTCTTCTCTTAATCGTAACTCGGTACTCTATCCTGTTACAAGAAGTATGATTGGTATTACCGATGATGGGACACTCGCGGTTGATTGGATATATCATTTTAGTAGTGACATCAGTGACATTTACAGATTTTCTCAACCAACACAAAATTCAGAGGGCAATCCAGCACCCACACCAAAGAAACAAGGTGGGACTCAATATGAAGGATTATGGTGGGGACTTGGTGGCGGTCCTACACTTGTAAAAGATAGTATGGTAAATGTAACATATAATGAAGAAGTATTTTTTGGCTCAGGAGTTGGATATGATAATAGCGACCCAAGAACAGCAGTCGGATATACTAAAGACAATCATGTAATTATGCTTGTTGCTGATGGACGAAGTGTCCTGAGTGCTGGAATCTCACTCCCCGATTTAGCACAACTGATGATTGACCTTGGCTGTGTAGAAGCGATGAATCTTGATGGTGGTGGCTCAACGCAAATGGCTGTAGGAAATCAAATTGTGGATACTCCCTCTGAATCAAGAGCAGTTCCAACAATATTAGCAGTAGTCTGGGCTGATTCTGCAAAAGGACCAGCTGAACCTACATACGAAAAAATAATTGATACGGGAGACCCTGGAGTAATAGAAGTTGGTAGTTGGTCAAATTCTGCAAATTCCGGATATTGGGGAACTACTCCAGCAAGATATAATGCAAAAGGTGTGGGTGATGATTATGTTTTATTTCCATTAAATTTACCTAAAAGCACAAAATATCAAGTTTACGGTTGGTGGGTTGCATCTTCAAACAGATGCAATGATACCCCGTTTATTGTTAAACATAAAAATGGTTCTGATACTGTAAGAATGGATCAGACAAAAAATGGCAGCTCATGGCAATTCATTGGAGAATATACTTTCAGTGGAGATTCCACAGATGAAGTTCGAATAACTGATGGCAGTAACGATCCAAATTCCGCTCATTTATATGTCGTTGCAGACGCAATCAGGTTGACATCATTTGATCCTGGATTAGTAACCGACATTGAGATTGAAAAAGATTTTATAATGAATGATTACATGCTTTATCAAAATTATCCTAATCCATTTAATCCCTCAACAGTAATCAGTTATCAGTTACCAGCAAACAGTTTGGTTCAGATAAAAATTTACAATATGCTTGGGCAGGCAATTACAACATTAGTTAATGAAGAAAAAACACCGGGTATTTACGAAGTTAAATTTGATGGTAGCGGGTTACCAAGTGGATTATACTTTTATAGAATACAAGTTGATAATTATTCCGCTGTGAAGAAGATGATTTTGCTTAAATAATATTTTAGAAAAAAAATGCTAATTGATCTCGAGTTTTGCGATGACATCATTTGGCGTTTTTTTTCTTAATTAATCAATCTTGACCTTAAATACCACAAAAAATACTTAGGTTACTAATTTTTTCCTTTTTATTATACTCTACTAAAACTATTTTTACAATCAATTATTATAAATTTTAAAATATTATTATTAAATTTATTTTGTATTATTTAATTTTAACTTGAACTATTCAATTTTAATTATTTTCTGGGAGAAATAAATGTTTAACAAACTACTGCGTAAAATTTTCGGTGATAAAAATACCAAAGCTATGAAAGATATGTGGCCAATTGTTGACGAAATCAATAGGATTTGGGAAGGACTTAAAGATTTATCAGATGATGAATTAAAAGCAAAAACGACTGAATTTAAAAATAAAATCCAATCTGAAACAGAGGAATTAAGGAGCAGGATTTTTGAATTAAGAGAAATGCTTAAATCTGACCAATCGGAGCGTGAGATTACCTCCATACATGACGAAATAGAAAAACTTGATAAAGAACTTGACGAAAAATATGAAGAAATCTTAAATGAAATTTTACCAGAAGCTTTTGCTGTTGTAAAAGATACCTGCCGAAGGTTAGTTGGACAATCTTGGATTGTTACAGGAAACAAGATAATATGGGATATGGTTCCTTACGATGTCCAGTTAATCGGCGGAATTATTCTTCATCAGGGTAAAATTTCTGAAATGGCAACCGGCGAGGGTAAAACTCTTGTGGCGACACTACCAATATATTTAAATGCCTTGACAGGACGCGGTGTTCACATTGTTACTGTAAATGATTACCTTGCTAAAAGGGACAGTGAATGGATGGGAGAAATCTTTAAGTTTCATGGTCTAACCGTTGGATGTATTCTGAACACTATGGATACGGAGGAACGCAAAGTTACATATCAAATGGATATTACTTACGGAACTAATAATGAATTTGGGTTTGACTATCTTCGTGACAATATGGCTGTTTCCCTTGAACACTGCGTTCAAAGAATTCATAACTATGCAATTGTTGACGAGGTTGACTCGGCTTTAATTGACGAAGCAAGAACACCTCTGATTATCTCGGGTGCTGTTGGAAGCACAGAACATAAATATGACGAGATGAAACCAAAAGTCGAGAGATTATTCAGAAGACAATCTACTCTTGTTGCAACAATTGTTCAGGGAGCTGAAGATTTATTAAAGACAAATGATACTAAAAATTTCGATCAAGCTGGAATTTTACTTCTACGGGCACATCGAGGTTATCCGAAAAATAAAAAATTAATGAAGCTACTGGCAGAACCTGAATATAAAAAATTATTACAAAAAACAGAACTGGAATTTTTACGCGAAAATGCTAAACGAATGCCCGAAATTGATGAAGAATTATATTTTGCAATTGAGGAAAGAAACAATTCAATTGAACTGACAGAAAAAGGAAGACTATCTCTATCTGAAGGTTCTGCAGAAGGAAAAGAATATTTTGTACTACCTGATATGGGTACAGAAGTAAGTAAAATTGAAAATGACACTTTATTAGCCCCTGAAGAAAAATTAAAAAAGAAAGATGAATTATATCACATGTATAGTGAGAGAAGTGATAGGATTCATACTCTAAATCAATTACTAAAAGCCTATAGCTTATTTTCAAAGGATGATGAATATGTTATCGAAGATGGAAAAATTGCAATTGTTGATGAATTTACGGGTAGGATTCTTCCCGGAAGAAGATATTCGGATGGCTTACATCAGGCAATTGAAGCAAAAGAGAATGTAAAAGTACAGCGTGATACACAAACCCTAGCTACTATTACATTACAGAACTTCTTCAGATTATATAAAAAATTAGCGGGTATGACAGGAACTGCTGAAACCGAAGAAGGTGAATTTTTCCAAATTTACAGTTTAGAAGTTGTTGTTATTCCCACAAATAAACCAATTATTAGAGAAGATTTAGATGATGCAATATTTAGAACAAAGCGAGAAAAATATAACGCAATAATTGAGAAGATACAAGATTTGCGAAATGAAAAGCGACCTGTTCTTGTTGGAACTACAAGCGTTGAAGTATCAGAAACGATAAGTAGGATGTTGAAGCGTAATGGAGTTCATCATAATGTATTGAATGCAAAGCAACATCAACACGAAGCTGAAATTGTAGCACATGCCGGTCAACCCGGTGCAATTACAATTGCAACAAATATGGCTGGTCGTGGTACCGATATAAAACTTGGTTCAGGTGTCGTAGAAAAAGGTGGACTATATATTCTTGGAACCGAGAGACATGAAGCAAGAAGAATTGACCGACAATTGAGAGGACGGTCTGGAAGACAGGGTGATCCAGGTACAACAAAATTCTTCATCTCGCTTGAAGATGATTTAATGAGATTATTCGGCAGCGATAGAATTACAAATATTATGACGCGTCTCGGTATGAAAGAGGGAGAGGCAATTCAACATCCTATGATTACTCGTTCCGTTGAGAGAGCACAAAAGCGAGTTGAAGAAAATAACTTTGCTATTCGAAAAAGACTACTTGAATTCGATAATGTAATGAATCAGCAGCGGGAGGTAATTTATGATAAAAGAAGGAAAGCTCTGCAAGGTGAGAGACTAAAGCAAGAAATTTTAGAATTGCTTTTTGACTTTGTTCACGAAATAGTATCTACTCACTATACTTCTGGTGATATTCAGTTGATTCAAAATGAAATTATGCAGCGCCTTTTGGTTGATGTAAAAATTAATCCTGATGAATATAATTCGCTTGGAGTTGATGGTGTAACAGAATTAATTATGAATGAAGCAACCGAATTTTACAGAAGAAAAGAAGAGATGTTTGGTCCCGAACTAATGGGTAGAATAGAACGATACGCATACCTCAGCATCATTGACGACAAATGGAAGGAGCATTTGCGCGATATGGACGATTTGAAAGAAGGAATTGGTTTGCGTGCTTATGGCCAAAAAGATCCTTTGGTTGAATACAAAACAGAAGGTTTTAATTTGTTTATGGAATTGTTGGGCAACATTAACAATGAAATTGTTGGTTTCTGTTTCAAGTTCTTCCCACAAGCACCAGAAGAAGTTAGAGAAAAAGCCGATACAGCAAGAAATGTTAGAATAGTAAAAGATAATACCGATAATCTGGGGTTAAAAACAATTCAACCTGATGAAAGTGCACGAAGAGGGAAGCAAAAACCTGTAACAGTTGAAAAGCAAGTAGGCAGGAATGAACCTTGTCCCTGTGGTAGCGGAAAAAAATATAAACATTGTCACGGAAAATAATTTTCATAAAGAACTTTTTGAAAAATTACTTAAAGATAAAAATATTTTGAGGTATAAATGAAAAAAGTCGAAGCGATTATACGACCATTTAAATTAGATGAAGTAAAAGAAGCATTGCTGGAAAAGGGAATTAGAGGTTTGACTATATCAGAAGTACGTGGTTATGGAAGGCAAAAAGGTCATAAAGAAACTTATCGAGGAAGCGAATATCAAATTGAATTTGTACCAAAACTTAAAATTGAAGTTGTAGTTGACGCAGAAGATATTGAAAAAGTAATAGAGGCAATTTTAAAATCTGCTAAAACAGGACAGGTCGGTGATGGTAAAATTTTTGTTTATGATATTCACGATGCTATAAGAATTCGTACAGAAGAATCAGGTAAAGAAGCATTATAACATTTAAATAAAACAAAATGAAAAATTTTATTAGAAAAGTTTTTTTACGAGATGCTCTCATAAGTATAGTTATTATTTCATTTTCTGGCTGCGGACTTTGGGAGGATTTTACGACATACTTTAATACCTACTTTAATGCTGAAGAATCATTCCTGCAAGCCGAGGAAATAATAAAAGCTCAGAAGAAAGATTTATTCGAATTCAGAGAAGATAAACCTCCGCAAAACACATTTCAACCATTACAAAAAGTGATTGAAAAGTGTTCAAAAATTCTTCAATTCAATGCTGAGTCATCATATTTTGATGATGCGTTACTTTTAATTGGAAAAGCATTTTACTATCGTCAGGAATATTTGAAGGCACAAAGAAAATTTCAGGAGCTTCTTACTATTACCGATTCAGATTTAAAATTGGAAAGTAAACTATGGCTTGGAAAAACTGAATTACACCTTAGAAACCATGAAGAAGGAAAAGGGTTATTAGCACAAGTACAGGAAGAAGCAATTGAGCAAGATGAGGAAAAAATACTTACACAAGCATTTATCTCTCAAATTAGTTTTGAATTATTTAATGAAAATTACTCAGTGGCTACCGACTTAATCGAAAATTTATTGGAAGTATCAAGTGATGACGTTCTTAATGCAACTATTGCCTATGAATTAGGAAAATTATATTTAAAATTAGAAGATTACGAGAGTGCAAGTAATGCTTTCTTAAAAGTAAGCGATTACTCACCAGATTTTGAAACTGAATTTTACAGCCTTCTTGAATATGCAAAAATAAAAAAGATTCTTGGTGATTATGATGTTGCCTTTGAATTATTAGAAGATTTAAGATCGAAAAGCAGATACAAAGAATTTCAAGATGAAGTTGAACTTGAAATTGCACTTGTTCATTATAAGATGGATGAAATTGAGGAAACCATCGTCAAATTAATTCAGATTGATAGCACTTACAAGAAAACTGAGAGTGTCGGACGTGCTAGATATTTAATGGGTGAAATATTCGACAACCGATTGGATTTTGACAGTGCAAAATTTTTCTACGATAAGGTTGTAAACACAGATGCAAGCAATGAATTAAAAACCACCGCTAAGAGCCGTTCGATAAAAATTGATAAATACTTTCTAATTCGAGATAAAATATCAGCACAAGATCTTCAACTGAGTTATGTGATATATCCCGAAACATTTAACAGGGATTCACTTAAATATATTGAATATGTAAAGCTAGATTCTGTATATAAAGCAGAAGTTCAGAATAATCCTGAAAATATCTTATTAAAAAACAATCCGCCTAAACAAGTGAAAAAACCCGTCAAACCTACTATCTCAGCTGATTCTATTCTTGTTCTAAAATCGAATGTTTTATATGAATTAGCAAATTATTTTTATATAGATATGGACGTGCCCGATTCTGCAATCTATTACTATAATGAAATAAAAGAGAATTATAAAAACAGCATTTATTATCCAAACGCACTCTATGCTTTAGCAGGTTATTATGAATCAATCGGACATAATGATGAAGCAAATACATTATACAGCGAAATATATGATGATTTCAAGGAAAGCAAAATTATTAATGAAGTCGCAAAGAAGATTGGAAAGCCTGAAATAGTTGCAGAGGTAGATTTGGCATCAAAATTATTCCTTGAAGCAGAGGAAATTTATCTATCTTCAAACTATGAGAATGCAATTGATAAATTCTACGAAATATATTCTAATTATCCGAAATCAGATTATGCTGCTAAATCTTTATACACTATTGGCTGGATATATGAAAATGAACTTGAGATGCCAGACTCAGCTGGAAGTATTTATAAACTCTTGGCTGAAAAATTTAAAGACTCTCAATATGCAAAAGCTTCGAATCTGAAACTATCCGGTTATCAGCAGGAACAGCAAAGACTACAGGCAATTCAGGATTCTATCGCTAACGCACAAAAAACTTTAGAAGAAGAA